>JAUIAA010000065.1 GCA_030425715.1 Bacteroidia bacterium
AAAAAGAAAAAGAAAGAAAAAAGATTGCAGAAATCTTACACGATAGCGTAAGTGCATTACTGTCTTCGGCTAGTTTGCATTTACAGGCCTCCAAATCTCTTCTAAATTCGAAAACTCCAGTTGAAATAGATAAAGCACAAGACATTGTAAAAGAGGCATCTGTAAAGATTAGAGATTTGTCTCATCAAATGATTTCATCTGTGTTGATGAAATTTGGATTGGCTTTTGCAGTACATGATTTATGTGAAAAATACTCCAATTCAAAGCTGAATCTGGCAAGTGATGATAACGGCATAAAACGATATAACCAAAAATTTGAAATTAAAATTTACCATATTATTGAAGAATTGGTAAATAATATCATCAAACATAGTGATGCAAAAAACGCCTCAATTTCACTTATTGAAAGAAACGGAGAGAAATTGTTGATTCAAATCATTGATGATGGCAAAGGCTTTGACGTAAAAAAGGAAAGAAAAAAAGATGGTCTTGGTCTAAGTCATATAGATGCCCGTGTAAAAGTAATGGAGGGTGTTTTTAATATCAACTCTAAGAAAAAGGAAGGAACAAGTATTTTTATTTCTGTACCTATTTATGAACCTAAGCCCAAAGCTAAAGTTTAGTTATTCAGTTCAATTATTTCTAGGTTTTTAATTTCTGTATAATCAATTTCAAACCGAAGCATGGTTCTTACCTTATGAAATCCATATTTACCTACAGCTCCAGGATTCATGTGTAGTAATTTAAATTTTTTGTCGTATTGTACTTTTAAAATGTGTGAATGACCACAAATAAACAAGTTTGGGGCATCGTTTTTTAATGCTTCTAAAACTCTTTTTTGGTATCGAAAAGGATAGCCACCAATATGTGTAATCCAAACATTTACATTTTCAATTGTAAATTTATTATCGAGCGGAAAAGTTGCTCTTATTTCTTTATTGTCAATGTTACCATATACTGCACGAAGTGGTTTTATTTTTTGAATTGCGTCTGTTACAGCAATATCTCCTATATCTCCAGCATGCCAAACTTCATCAGATTTTGCGACATAAGCTAATATTTTATCATCCATAAAACTGTGAGTGTCAGAAAGAAGCAGTATTTTTTTCATAAAAAAGAATCCGATAGAATTGTATTATCTTTGTTCGACCTAAAATTACATGTTTTTGAGATATTTTATTGAACTTTCTTATCACGGAAAAAATTACCATGGCTGGCAAATACAACCCAATGCAAGAACAGTTCAAGAAGCTATTGAAAATGGACTAAGTCTTCTACTATCTACTAAAATTGAGGTTGTAGGTTGCGGTAGAACGGATGCTGGAGTACATGCTGCACAATTTTTTTTGCATTTTGATTATGATAGAGAGTTTAACGTAACCCAATTGCAGTTTAAACTCAATGCGTTTTTAGATAGTGATATTGCAATTTATAAAATATTTAAAGTAAAAAATGAAGCGCATGCTAGATTTGATGCAACCTATCGTAGTTATATTTATAAAATTCACTTAGGAAAAAATCCTTTTTTGGTTGATGTTTCATGGCAAGTACAAAATCAGGAATTTGATATAGAAAAAATGAATAAAGCGGCAAATCTGCTAAAAAATTATAAAGACTTTAAGAGTTTTTCTAGATCTAAAACAGACGTAAAGACTTATAATTGTAGTATCAAAAAAGCTTATTGGGAAAGAGAAGGAAACCAATTAATATTTTATATCACCGCAGATCGTTTTTTACGAAATATGGTAAGAGCAATTGTTGGAACCTTAATTGAAGTAGGAAAAGGAAAAATGAGTACAACAGATTTTATAAAAGTAATTGAGAGCAGAGACAGAACCAATGCAGGAGCATCGGTAAAAGCGAAAGGCTTATTTTTGTCAGAAATTGGATATACTGATGAAGTGCTAAAAAATTATCATGGCAAATAAAAAAGAAGAAAATAAAAAAGTAACAGGTAAGGTTTTTGATGTGAAGCTGTTTGCTCGATTGATGACCTATGCAAAATCCTATAAATTACATTTCTTTATTGCACTATTGTCTGTTATTCTACTTGCTTTATTCGCCGCTGTTAGACCCATACTTTTACAAAAAATAATTGATGATTATATCACAAATAAAAATGCAGAACAACTGCTTTATTTTATTTTAATCATGCTAGGGGCATTACTATTTGAGGTAATATTTCAATTCTTATTTATATATTTTGCCAATTGGTTAGGACAACACATCATCAAAGATATGCGTACCCAGCTCTTTAATCATTTATTGCATTTTAAGATGCAGTATTTTAATAATTCATCGGTTGGTAGGTTGGTAACCAGAGTAGTATCGGATATTGAAACCATTGCAAGCGTTTTTGGACAGGGATTGTTTATGATCATTAGCGACTTGCTTAAAATGTCGGTAATTGCTATAGTAATGTTGGTTATCAATTGGCAATTGGCGCTAATTGTTTTTATCATTTTACCAATTTTAATTTTTGCTACAAAAATTTTTCAAAAAGCAATGAAAAGCGCTTTTCAAGAAGTAAGAACTGAAGTAGCAAATTTAAATTCCTTTGTGCAAGAGAGAATCACAGGCATGCGAATTGTACAATTGTTTACTAGAGAAAGGATAGAATACGACAAGTTTAAATCTATTAACGAAAAACATAAAAAGGCTTGGATAAAAACAGTTTGGTATAATTCCATTTTCTTTCCTTTGGCAGAAATTTTACCATCCATTGCTATAGGTTTAGTGGTTTGGTATGGAGGTTTACAAGTAGCTATGAGTGGAACAACAACCGTTGGTGAAATTATTAGCTTTATTATGATGAATAATATGTTATTCAGACCATTACGTCAAATTGCAGATAAGTTTAATACCCTGCAAATGGGTATGGTTGCTGCCGATAGAGTTTTTAAAGTAATAGATACCAATGAATTGGAAGTGAATGATGGGAAATTAATTCCTAGTGATTTAAAAGGAAATATTTCTTTTGAAAAAGTTCATTTTAGTTATAACCAAAAAGAAGAGGTAATAAAAGGTATTTCCTTTGAGGTAAAACAAGGCGATACCGTTGCCATTGTTGGAGCAACTGGTGCTGGTAAATCTACCATTATTAACTTGTTAAATCGATTTTATGACATTAAAAGTGGAAGCATAAAAATTGACGGAATTGATATAAAAGATTACGATTTAGAACATTTGCGAAGTAAAATTGCAGTGGTTTTACAGGATGTGTTTCTTTTTTCAGATACTATTTTTAACAATATTACTTTAAAAAACAAAGAAATTTCTATTGAAAAAGTAAAAGAAATAGCCCAAGAAATAGGGATTCACGATTTTATTGAATCTTTGCCAGGAGCTTATGCGTATAATGTAAAAGAGCGAGGGGTGATGTTGTCTGTTGGACAAAGGCAGTTGATTGCTTTTTTAAGAGCATCAGCAAGTGATCCTAAAATTTTAATTTTAGACGAAGCAACTTCATCCATTGATGCACATTCAGAAAAATTAATTCAAAAAGCGACAGAAAAAATAACAAAGAATAGAACCTCCATTATTATAGCACATCGTTTAGCGACTATTAAAAAAGCAGATAAAATTATTGTAATGGACGAGGGTAGAATTGTGGAGCAAGGCACGCACAAAGAACTATTAGCCATGAAAGGCTATTACAGTAATTTATACAACATCCAATTTGTGAAAAAGAAAGCAAGTTAATTCGCAATATCTTCTTTAATAATATCTATCAATTCACTCTTGTCTTCAAATAAAATAAAAGCACCATTATTGATGTAAGAAATTTGTCCAGTTTCTTCAGATACTACTATTGCTAAGGCATCAGATCGAGTGGTAATTCCTAAAGCCGCACGATGTCTCAATCCAAAATGAGCTGGAATTTCTATAGTATTTTCAATAGGTAGAATTACCCTAGTAGCAGTAATGGTGTTATTTTCAATGATAACTGCTCCATCGTGTAATGGGCTGTTTTTGTAAAATATACTTTTTAAAATAGGTTTGTTTACTTCAATTTTTTGTGTGTCACCAGTAAGTTTTACAAATTCTAAACTATTGTTTCGGCTTAAAACAATCAATACACCTGTTTTGATAATGGCCATTTCATGGCAAAAAGTAATAATTTCGTCAATATGATTGTTTTGTTGTATCTCGGATTTGAATAATTTAAAATTCTTTAAAAAACCTTTTTTAGAAGCAATATTTGTAGATCCAACCATTAATAAAAACTTCCTGATTTCTTGTTGAAACACAATAATTAAAGCAATAAATCCACCTCCCAAAAATTTGCCTAAAATATCGCTTAAAAGCTCCATATTTAGCGCTTGGGTAAGTTTCCAAATAAGATAAATAATAGCTATTCCAATAAAAATATTGATGGCAGCAGTACCTCTAATAAGCTTGTAAATATAAAATAGTAAAACAGCAACGAGAACAATATCAAGAATATCTAAAAAGCTGATGTTTAAAAAATTAATTGTATCCAAGAGGTTTCTTTTTTGTAAATGTAAGGATTATTTTAAATTATAAATATACTCAACAGGAGCGAAGTTAAAATTTGTTTTTGCCAAATAAACTTTGGTTTTTAAATAAGATTCAAAGCTTGTTTCTTTGCTAAATTTAAGGAATATTATTGGTGTATTTATAGAATCCATTTTTAATTTATTCGCCATTAGTTTAGTCTTTAATTCTTTTATGGAAACTATCTCGTTGGAAAGTGTTAATTTATTTTTGTTGAGTTGAATCGTTATTTTTTTTCTATCCTTATAGGAATGGTATACAGAATCTAACTGTCTTTCTGTATCGATGTATTTTGTTGGATTAAATAACTCTAAGGCCATTTTATTAGTAGTTAAATCGGCATAACTAAAATAGGTGTGAAATCCTTCTTTTTTATGCATAGAAGGTTTGCTTTTATCTTTTTGCATTTGTTTTAAAACAGGAACCACTTTTTGCATAGTTAGCCTTTTGTCAATATTTAAAATCCAATGGGTATTGATAAGGCGGTTGTTTTTATTAACCTCCGCTATGGTATCATTTTGGTTTATTTTAAAAAAGACCCAAATACTGGAGTGGTCATTAATTTTTGGAATGCCAGTCACATCAATTTTTGGAAGCTGCACTTCTTTTTTGGTGCAATTGGTTAAACTTAAAAAAATAAGACAATAAAAAAATAGTTTACGCATTTTGCAATAAATTGGTTTGTTGAACAATTTTAACAGCTTCAACGGCTTCTTTTACATCGTGAACTCTAAGTATGTTGGCTCCATTTAGTAAGGAAATGGTATTGGCTACCGTACTAGCATTTAAAGATTGGTCGGGTGTGGTTTCAAGTAGTTTGTACAACATAGATTTTCTAGAAGTTCCAGATAAAACGGGTACATCTAAATTTTGAAAAAAATCTAAATTTTGCAACAACTCATAGTTTTGATTTAAGGTTTTGCTAAATCCAAAACCAGGGTCTACAATAATATCGTTTACTCCTAAAGCCCTTAAATCACTTATTTTTTTTGAAAAATAAAAGTAAATTTCTTTTATTAAATCATCGTATTCTAACTTGTTTTGCATCGTTTTAGGGTTGCCTTTCATGTGCATGATAATATAAGGCACTTGGAGTTGCGCAATAGTTTGTAACATCTTTTTATCTAAAGTACCCGCAGAAATATCGTTGATTATTGCTGCACCTATTGCGATACTTTCTTTGGCAACCTTATTTCTAAAAGTATCGATGGAAATTAGCGCATCCGGAAACTGTTTTACAATAATTTTTAAAATAGGTAACAACCTTTTTAATTCTTCTTCTTCGCTAATGTGTGTAGCTCTAGGTCTTGAAGAATAGGCGCCAATATCAATAAATGTTGCGCCCTCAGTTAGCATTTTTTCTACTTGTTGTAAAATGGTTTTATCAGAATTGTATTTGCCGCCATCATAAAAAGAATCTGGGGTTAAGTTTAAAATACCCATAACTTTTGGGGTAGAAAAATCGATTAAAGTGCCTTTGCAGTTAATACTTTTCATCTTTTATTTTGTTGCTACGGTATGTACAACTTTGCCAAGAGTTGGAGCGCGGTACTTTTGCATTAAAGAAATTAATTGGTCAATATTTTCATGTACGAATACCATATCACGGTTTGATTGCTTTAAAAAACCTTCCTGCACCATAAGATCCAGTTGTTGTAACAAAGGATCAAAAAAATGATGTGTATTTAAAATACCTATGGGTTTGTTTTCAATGCCTAATTGACCAAGGGTCAAAGCTTCAAAAATCTCATCTAAAGTACCAAAACCTCCAGCTAAAGCAATATAGCCATCCACTAATTTACTAATTTTTACTTTTCGTTTTGACATATTTTTGGTAACAATCATCTTAGTTATTTTGGTGTGTGCTACTTCTTCCTGTCTTAACAAATCAGGAATTACCCCTAATACTTCTCCACCATTTTCTAGAATAGTATCTGCAATAGCACCCATCATACCTATTTTACCACCACCATATACCAAACCAATATTGTGTTTTGCAAAATATTCTCCAACATTTTTTGCAGCTTGCGCATAGGTAGGTTTAAATCCAATGCTTGCGCCACAAAATACAGCTAATCTATTCATCTTATCTTTTTTGGTTCGTATATCATTTGTAAAAATAAGCAAACCAATGATATTATATCATAAGATTTTTATAAATTCGTTTCCGAAAATCAATAAGATAAACTTCTCAAGAAACCAGTTTTCATGCAAGATACAGCAAAGCAATACGATGAAATTGTAGCAAAATGTCGTTCTCTTTTTGTGGATAAAATGAGTGATTATGGATGTGCTTGGCGCATTTTAAGGTTGCCATCATTAACCGATCAAATTTTTATCAAAGCCCAACGAATTAGACAGCTACAAGAAAATGAAATAAGAAAAGTGGAAGAAGATGAAACGCCTGAGTTTATTGGTATTATAAATTACGCTATAATGGCATTGATTCAAATTGAAAAAGGGGTGGTAGATCAGCCTGATTTAAATTTAAAAGATGCTTCTGATTTGTACGATAAGCATATCAAAATTACCAAAACCTTGATGGAAAATAAAAACCATGATTATGGTGAAGCTTGGCGAGAAATGCGTGTAAGCTCATTAACTGATTTGATTTTGCAAAAATTACTTCGCGTAAAACAAATTGAAGACAATAACGGTAAAACCATTGCATCAGAAGGAATTGATGCCAATTACCAAGACATGATAAATTACGCCATTTTTGCCTTGATTTTAATAAACGAAAAAGAAAATAATTAAATTATTTATGAATATTTTAGCCCAAATTGCAAGATTAATAGTTGCAATAACTTTTATTTTTTCTGGTTTTGTGAAACTGGTCGATCCTTTGGGCTCTGCCTATAAATTTGAGGAATATTTTGGGGCAGATGTTATGAACCTCGAATTTTTAATTCCGTTTGCCTTACAGTTTTCTATGGTATTGATTTTAGCCGAAATTATACTTGGTGTAATGTTGTTGGTAGGAGCGAAGTTAAAATTAACTATTTGGAGTCTGTTTTTTATTACACTTTTATTTCTATTCCTTACTTGGTATTCAGCTTATTATGATAAAGTTACCGATTGTGGTTGCTTTGGCGATGCCATTACCTTAACGCCTTGGGAAACCTTTTATAAAAATGTGGTTTTAATAGGTTTGATTATCTTTTTAATTTGGAGAAGGTTTGACATACAACCTATCCATTCCGATTTTGTTGCCAATAGAATTACCTTGGTTTTTGCTTTAATTTTTGTAGGAATAATGTACTATTCTTTAAAACACTTACCAATAATTGATTTTAGAGCATATGCCATTGGTAAAAATATTCCTGATGGAATGGTTTTTCCAGAGGGTGCAGAAAAACCTGTATATGAAGATACTTGGGTATATCAGGTAGATGGAGTAGATAAAACATTTCGTACGGAAGATAAACCTTGGAATATTGAAGGAGCAACTTTTGTAGATAGAAAAACTAAGGTAGTGAAAGAAGGTTACGAACTACCAATTCATGATTTTACTATGGAAAAAGATGGAGAAGATATGACCGAAATTTTAATGCAAAAAGATAGATTGTTATTGGTGGTAGCTTATAACTTACAAAAATCTAATCCAAAGGGATTTGAAAAAATAAAAGAACTGAGTAAAAAGGCCAATTTAAAAGGTTATAGCGTATATTTCTTTTCAGCTTCTACAGCCGAAGATTTTGAAACAATTAAGAAAGCGTATGGTTTAGATATGGAATTACTTTTTTGCGATGAAACTACTTTAAAAACCATTATTAGAGCAAATCCAGGTGTTGTTGTTTTAAACAAAGGTACTATAGTAGATAAAAAAAGCTGGAGAGATGTTGATGAATTACAATTAGATTAAACAATATGAAAGCAGTGCTGTTGGTGTTTTTAGGAGGTGGATTGGGTAGCGTTGCCCGTTATTTACTGAGCTTAAAACTCAATAATTTTGAAAACGCCATCCCTTATGGCACACTCCTTGCAAACGTATTAGGAAGTTTAATTATCGGTTTTGTTTTTGGTTATATAGCCAAAATGAACTCTATTTCTGAAAATTATTCACTCCTTTTGGCTACGGGTTTTTGTGGTGGTTTTACAACCTTTTCTACCTTTGCTTATGAAAACCATTTGTACTTAAAAAACGGCGATTATTTTAGCATGATACCTTATTTAGCCATAAGTTTTATTGTGGGTATTGCAGCTGTTTTTTTAGGTTTGTATCTCGCCAAATTAATATAAGCTAAAAGGCTTTAACACCTGCAAGAATCTTAGTGTTTAAATGGTTAACAGGCGGTGGTATGGGGCAAGAGTATTTATGGTTGTATGCACAGAAGGGATTGTATGCCTTGTTAAAATCAATTACTATAGTGTCTGTGTTAGATGTGGGTACTTGTAAGTCAATATATCTTCCTCCTCCATAAGTAGTATCTCCATTAGAATCATCTGTAAAAGGTAAAAATAAATAATCTTTATAATCAGCAGTTAAAATTAATTTTTGGTTTTGGTAAATGTGTAAAACATAAGTTTTGCCTTGTAATTCAAAAGTTGCAGTTGCATATATTTTATAAACAGGTAATCTATCAGTGGTAGTT
>JAUIAA010000066.1 GCA_030425715.1 Bacteroidia bacterium
ATTACGCATTCTACAAACTTCAACCAATTTCTCGGTTTGTTCTTCAACCCCTTTTGCAACATCAATTACCACAATAACACTATCTACTGCAGTAAGAGTTCTAAAGGTATCTTCGGCAAAATCTTTGTGACCAGGAGTGTCTAATATGTTGATTTTCTTATTTTTATAAATAAATGCTAAAACAGAAGTAGCAACGGATATACCACGCTGGCGTTCAATTTCCATAAAATCGGAGGTAGCACCTTTTTTTACTTTATTGTTTTTTACTGCTCCAGCCTCTTGAATTGCGCCACCAAAAAGTAGTAATTTTTCGGTTAAGGTAGTTTTACCAGCATCGGGGTGAGAAATAATACCAAAGGTCCTTCTTCTTTTGATTTCTTCTAAAAATTCCATCTACAAAAATTAGACGGCAAATATACGTTAAGCAAAAGCAATAATCAATTTATTTAGAAATGGATTTAATCTAGAACTTCCACTTTAATAAACACATCATTTAGTGGCCATTCGTCACTCCCTGCTTTTAAATTTGCAATTTTATCAATGACAGAAAACCCAGAAATTACTTGTCCGAAAACCGTATGCTCCCCATCTAAATGATGTGCCCCTTGTTTGTTTTGAACAATGTAAAATTCAAATGGATTGGATTCTTTACTTGGATTATTTTCCCAATCTCTAGCGGCAGCAACAGCACCGTATTGGTGTTTTAAATTTGGGTGAAACTCTGCAGGAACTCTATAGTTACTATATCTGTTTCGATATCTTAAGGTTTTAGGGCGCTCAGAATCACCACCTTGAATAATAAAATCAGGTACCACTCTATAAAAACAAGTAGTGTCAAAATAGCCAACTTTACTTAAAAAAATAAAATTGGCACGATGCAAAGGTGTTTCATTATACAGCTGTATAACTATATTACCAAATCTGGTTTTCAACTTTACTTTTGTTTCTAGATTTTCTTTGCCAAAAGCTTGTAAAAAAGGCACCGTATTTTTTCTATCAATGCTATCTGCTCCTTTGATTAATTTTTCGGGAATTTTTTTTATCGGTTTTGCAGCAACTGTATTTTTAGTTTTGGTATGCGGAATTGCCAAGTCTTTAGATTTTTCTGAATTACAGGACCATATCATCAATAGGATTACTACTGCAGATATAATTTTTATGAATATGGTTTGCATTAAATCTAAAATTTTGCTTGCAAAGATAAATGAAAAATTAAAAGACAAATCCTTACCTGCAATTTTTGTAGTTTTGTAAAATGAAGGAAGAACAAGTAATATTAGTTAACGAAAAAGACGAGCAAATTGGCTTAATGCCCAAAATGGAAGCACATGAAAAGGCCTTATTACATAGAGCATTTTCGGTATTTATTTTTAACGATAAAGGAGAATTATTGTTGCAACAAAGAGCAGCAGATAAATACCATTCGCCAAATTTATGGACCAATACCTGTTGTAGCCATCAACGTGAAAATGAAGGAAATATTGAAGCAGGAAGACGTAGGTTACAAGAAGAAATGGGCATTGATACTGCACTTAAAGAGGTGTTTTGGTTTGTGTATACCGCTCCTTTTGATAATGGTTTGACAGAGCACGAATTGGACCATGTAATGGTGGGGAATTTTTCTGGCGAACCAAAAATAAATAAACAAGAGGTGGCGAGTTATAAATGGATGACTCTTGATGCGGTTAAAAACGACATGAGTGAACACCCAGAATTATATACCGAATGGTTTAAGATTATTTTTAAAGAATATTACCAAAGATTGGTAGTGCATTGATATTTTAATATTGCTAAATTTTTATGAGAGTAACTGTAAACAGAAAAGCACATTTTAATGCTGCACATAGATTGTACAATAATGAATGGACAGATGCCAGAAATGCTTCAGTTTTTGGTAAATGTGCCAATCCAAATTACCATGGACATAATTACGATTTGATTGTTTCGGTTACAGGAGAAATTAATCCTGATACAGGTTTTGTAATGGATATGAAAGTTTTAAAAAAATTAATACGGGAAGATATTGAAGAACAGTTCGATCATAAAAACTTAAACGAAGAGGTTAAAGAGTTTAAAACCTTAAACCCAACTGCGGAGAATATTTCTGTGGTAATTTGGAATAAGTTGAGAAATAAAATTGACCAAAATTTAGATTTATCTGTAACCTTATACGAAACTCCTAGAAACTTTGTAACCTATAATGGAGGTTAAATGAAAAAAATGAAGTTTACCATATTGGCTATTCTTATTATTGGTGCAATTATTATTCCGCAACAAATGAATAACAAATCAAAATTAGAAGTGGGAGATAAAATCCCGTCCTTTACCTTAAAGGACCAAGATAATCATGATTTTAATATGGATGATTATATTGGTAGCGGACCAATGGTGATTTACTTTTACCCAAAAGATGATACGCCAGGTTGTACCAAAGAAGCCTGTAGTTTTAGAGATAATTTTAGTGCATTTAAAAATTTAAATGCTAAAATAATAGGTATAAGTGGTGATAATGTTGAAAGCCATAAAGCATTTGCAGAAAAATATAATTTGCCATTTACACTTTTAGCAGATGTAAATAATGAGGTGCGAAAAAAGTTTGGTGTACCCAATACAGTATTAGGATTAATTCCTGGGAGAGTAACTTATGTAGTTGATAATAAAGGTATTGTTATTCATATTTATGATAAACTTCGCAATGCCGAAAAACATATTGACGAGGCATTAAAAAGTTTACAGTAAGCTAAGTATTTTAGCAAGTAGCAACATAAGTCTCTAGCTCTTTTAAATATTTTTGCTTGGTTTCATTATCCAATAAACTGTATTGAAAAGAATTTTTAACCAATTCATAAATATCCTTTTTACTAAGCTGTAAGGCTTTTTGAATTGCTATATAATTTTGATTTACTTGACCACCAAAATAAGCTGGATCATCAGAATTTACGGTAATTTTTAATCCTAACTCCATCATTTTTTTTAAGGGATGATTTTTTAAGTCATCTACTACTTGTAATGCAGTGTTTGAAAGTGGGCAAACGGTTAGGGCAATGTCTCTTTTTATAATTTCTCGGATTAAATTTTCGTCTTGCAAAGCATTATTACCGTGATCAATTCTAGCAACTTTTAAAATATCTAAAGCTTCCCAAATATAATCAGCATCTCCTTCTTCGCCTGCATGGGCTAGAGGAATAAAACCTGCTTTAATCGAAGCTTCAAAAACATTTTTAAATTTAGATGGGGGATTTCCTTTTTCAGACGAATCCAATCCAATTGCAGTAATTTTATCCTTAAACGGAATAGATTGCTGTAAGGTTTCAAAAGCTTTTTCTTCGGATAAATGCCTTAAATAACTCATAATTAATATAGAAGATACCTCAAGCTCTTCTTTTGCTACTTGGCAGGCCAAACTAATTCCGTTGATTACCGTTTCAAAAGAAACACCTCTTTCCGTATGGGTTTGCGGATCAAACATAATCTCGGTATGCCTAACATTTTGAGCGGCACATTTTTTTAAATAGGCATAAGTTAAATCATAAAAATCTTGCTCGTAAACCAATACTTGCGCACCTTGGTAATAAATATCAAGAAAATCTTGTAAACAATTAAATTGGTATGCTTTTTTCAATTCTTTAACCGATGCAAACGGAATTTCAATTTGGTTTCTTTTAGCAATTTCGAACATCAATTCAGGTTCAAAAGTTCCTTCAATATGCAAGTGCAATTCGGCTTTAGGCAATTTTTCTATAAAATCTATCATGGCGTAAATTTAAGAATTCAATATTAATTGTTAGGTACATTTCTTTGTACGAGTAAAATATTCGATATTTGCGTAAAATTACATTTCAATGCTAAACTACCCGTTAAAATTCGAACCCATTTTAAAGCAAAAAATTTGGGGTGGAGAAAAATTAAAGAATATTTTAGATAAGAATTCTGACGAGAAAGATATTGGAGAAAGTTGGGAGATTTCGAATGTTGAACACGATGTTTCTATCGTAGCCAATGGTGAGTTAAAAGGGAAATCCCTACGAGATTTAATGCAAATGTATCAAGCCGATTTACTAGGTAAAAAAGTTTATGCCATTTTTAAGGATCAATTTCCATTACTGATAAAATACATAGATGCTAAAGAAGCATTGAGCATTCAACTACATCCACATGATGATTTGGCAAAAAAGAGACACAACTCTTTTGGAAAAACGGAAATGTGGTATGTAATGCAAGCAGATAAAGCAGCTAATTTAATTGTAGGATTTAAAAAGGAGGTTACTAAAGAAGAATATATACATCATTTAGAGAATAAAACACTTACAGAAATTTTAAACATAGATACGGTAGATAAGGGAGATGTGTATTTTATCCCTACAGGTAGAGTACACGCAATTGGGGCAGGTGTACTATTGGCAGAAATACAACAAACCAGTGATATTACCTATAGAATTTACGATTGGGATAGGCAAGATGACGACGGAAACTACCGAGATTTACATACAGAATTGGCATTAGACGCCATGGAATATAGAGCTAAAAAAGAGTATAAAACTAGCTATAAAAGTAAGTTGAACCAATCCGAAAACATAGTGAGTTGCCAATATTTCACTACCAATGTAATTGAGTTAGATGGGCAAATACAGGTAGATCACAAGGATAAAGACTCTTTTATCATTTATATGTGTGTAGAAGGAGAAGCAAGTATTGTTTGCAATAATGGGAAAACCGAACAGATAAAAATGGGAGAAACCATTTTAATACCCGCAGTTGTAAAAGAGATTGCAATAAAAAGCAATATAAAATCTAGATTGTTAGAGGTTTCCATACCTTAATTATATTACATTAACCAATTAGATAAATTATAAAAAAATGCCAGGATTTGAATTTTTTAGTGACGCAGAAAGAAAAGAAGTAAATGATGTGTTAGAAAGCGGAGTTTTAATGCGTTATGGATTTGATGGAATGCGTAATGGCCATTGGAAAGCCAAAGAATTAGAACAAGAATTGCAAAAAAAATTACATGTAAAACATGCACAATTAACCACTAGTGGTACAACGGCATTAAATTTGGCATTGGCAATTTTAGGTGTTGGAGCAGGAGATGAGGTGATTATGCCAACTTTTACTTTTGTAGCTAGTTTTGAGTCTATTATTAATGCTGGAGCAACACCAATTATTGTAGATATAGACGATACCTTAACTTTAGACCCAAAAGCAGTTGAGGCAGCCATTACTTCAAAAACGAAGGTGGTAATGCCAGTACATATGTGTGGCTCTATGGCAGATTTAGATGCTCTAAAGGCAATTTGTGATAAACACAATATTTATTTGCTAGAAGATGCTTGCCAAGCTTTTGCAGGTACCTACAAAGGAAAAGCTTTAGGGACTATTGGTGATGCAGGTTGTTTTTCATTTGATTTTGTAAAAACCATTACTTGTGGTGAAGGAGGTGCCGTAGTTACAAACAATAGTAAAATGGCTGTGGAAGCGGATCAATATTCCGATCATGGACATGATCATATAGGTAGTGATAGGGGGGCAGAAACACATCCAATCATGGGGTATAATTATAGAATTTCTGAATTGCATGCTGCGGTTGGTTTGGCGCAAATAAGACGTACCGATGAAATAATTGCCATCCAAAGAAAAAATAAAAAAGTATTGAAAGATGCTTTGGCTACCATACCCGAAGTGAGTTTTAGACGAATTCCTGATGAAGCTGGAGATTCGGCTACCTTTTTATCCTTTTTTATGCCTACTGCAGAATTGTCACAAAAAGTAGTGGAAGCATTTAAAGAGTACGGTGTAGATGCTTATTGGAATTATTTTGATAACAATTGGCATTATATACGCAAATGGAATCATTTAAAAGATTTAAAATCGCTTTACCCAATTTCAAACCATATCAAAGAAGGGATGCAAGATTTAAATGCGATAAAGTTTGCGCAATCGGATGCCTATATTTCGCGTAATATTTCTTGTTTGATAAAACTGTCTTGGACTGAAGAAGAGCTACAAGAAAGAGCTCAAAAAATGGTAAATGCAATTAAATCAGTATTATAATGAAAGTTGTTGCAATGATTCCTGCTCGTTACGGAGCAACCAGATTCCCTGGAAAATTGATGGCAGACCTAAGTGGTAAGCCAGTCATTGTTCGTACTTACGAAGCTACAGTTGCAACCCATTTATTTGATGACGTTTATGTGGTTACCGATAGTGAAATTATCAAGCAAGCCATTGAAGAAAATGGAGGAAAAGCCATTATGAGTATCAAAGAACATGAATGTGGTACCGATAGAATTGCTGAGGCGGTTGAAAATTTAGAGGTGGATATTGTAGTAAATGTGCAAGGAGATGAACCCTTTGTAAAAAAAGATTCTTTAGAAAAAGTAATCAATGTTTTTAAAGAGAAGGATGCAGATCAAATAGACTTAGCATCGTTAATGCAAGAATTAACCGATTGGAAAGATATAACAGATCCTAATTATGTTAAAGTAATTGTAGATCAACACAATTTTGCCCTATATTTTTCACGGTCTCCAATTCCATACCCAAGAGATAAAAATGCAGGAGCTCGTTATTTTGAGCATATAGGAGTATATGCTTTTAGAAAACAAGCAATTTTAGATTTTTACCATTTGCCTATGCGCTCCTTAGAAGCAACTGAAAAAGTAGAATGTATTCGTTTTTTAGAATACGGTAAAAAAATTAAAATGGTAGAAACAGATTTTATGGGTATAGAAATTGATACACCAGAAGATTTGTTAAAAGCCAACAAATACTTTAAGTAGTAGTTTAATACAAAATGAAAAAATAGAAAATATGAGTTATAGAAATTTTCCAATGGTTCCTCGTGTTGTATTTGGTAGAGGATGTTTTAATCAATTAAACGAAATTATATCACCAAAAAGGAAAAGCAAAAATGCACCATTTATTTTTATAGTAGATGATGTTTTTAGAGGTAATGATGGGTTGATAAATAGAATCCCATTACACCATAATGATAAAATTATATACCTAAGTGCTGCCGAAGAACCCAAAACGATTTACGTAGATAAACTTGGCGAAGAAATTAAAGTAGAATTTGACGAATTGCCATCAGGAATAATTGGTATTGGTGGCGGTACGATGTTAGATTATGCCAAAGCAGTTGCTTTGATTTTAACAAACCCAGGAAGCTCAGCAGATTATCAAGGTTGGGATTTGGTAAAAAACCAAGGTATTTATCACGTGGGTATTCCTACACTTTCTGGTACAGGAGCAGAAGTGTCTCGTACAACTGTATTGACCGGTCCAGAAAGAAAATTGGGGATGAACTCTGATTATACCCCGTTTGATCAGGTAGTTTTAGATCCTGAACTTACCAAAGACGCTCCTAGAAACCAATGGTTTTATACAGGTATGGATTGTTATATTCATTGTATTGAATCTTTAACAGGAACTTATTTAAACGCCTTTTCACAGAGTTATGGTGAAAAAGCACTCGATCTTTGTAGAGAAGTTTATTTAGAAAAGGAAACAAGAGATGAGGATGCAGATGATAAATTGATGATGGCATCTTGGCATGGAGGAATGAGTATTGCGTATTCTCAAGTTGGTGTAGCGCATGCCATGAGTTATGGCCTGTCTTACTTATTGGGAACCAAGCACGGTGTAGGTAATTGCATCGTTTTTGATCAGTTAAGTGAATTTTATCCAGAAGGAGTTGCAGAGTTTAAAAAAATGGTGGAGAAACACCAAATAGATATCCCTAAAGGAATTTGTAAGAATCTATCCGATAAGGAATTTGACATTATGATTGATGTATCTTTAGGTTTAGTCCCTTTATGGGAAAATGCTTTGGGTAAAGATTGGCAAAAAACAATTACTAGAGAAAAATTACGATCATTATACCAATTAATGTAATATAGCCAATCGTTTTAAGAATTATCTAAATAGAATTGGTTAAATTTGCAAAAAATTAAATTATGGCAAGTATAAAAAATTTTAAAAAGGACATAAATATCATATTATCTGATATTATTGAAGATTGTTATATCGCTCAATTGTCTGGTGATGAAAAAGTAACAAAACAAGCAGATAAAATTATTGATGAAGCAATAGCAACGTTCGACAGTTTGGTTACTAAAATCAACCAAAAAGGTGTGGAAAATAAAAAGAAACACTTTAAAGCATTAGAAACTGAATTAGGAAAAAGTGTTCAGAAATTAAATGAAAAAATAACCAAACTATCTGCTTAGATTTTTTAGGTTATTTTTAATTATTGATTGTTAAAAATTGCAATTTTGGGCTTTTTTATGTAATTTGCAGAGAAAAGTTTCGTTCTTTAAAATAAAAATTAGTTATGGCTAGAGCAATATTTGAGTACACCAAAACTGTTCTTAAAAATGTAAGCTTTGATACCGATCTGTTCTGTAAGGAATTAGAAAAAAGTATCAAAAGATTATTACCTTTTGAAATAGAAGAGTTGAGAATTTGGTTGCTACAATTTACTGTAAATAAACCCGAATTATACGTCTGTATGTCGGTAATTAATAATAAATAACAAAAAAGTGGAGTTAATTTAGCTCCACTTTTTTATTTATAGGACTTATAATTTTCACATCTTGAAAAGAAATGGCACCACGAATTACCCCATCAATTGTGCTTTTTAAAGCCTCTAACAATTGCATTTTTAATTGTGATTTATGATAAATTAAACTAACCTCACGGGCAGGCACGGTATTGTTAAATTGCCTTAAATAGGTTTTATCTTTATCACTCAAATCTAAGGTATGTAAGTAGGGTAACAAGGTCATGCCTAAGCCTTCCTTAGACAATTTAATTAGTGTTGCAATACTCCCACTTTCTAATTGAAAGTGATAGTTTTCTGAGGGTTTTGTTGCATTACAAAGATTGATAACGCTGTTTTTAAAACAGTGTCCATCTTCTAACAGTAAGATGTCATCCAAATTTAAATCTGTTTCTGTAATATGGTCGTGGTCAAACAATCGATGGTTTGACGAAACAAACCCAACAAACGGTTCATAATACAAAGGTCTTTCTTTAATGGCTTCATTTTCGAGCGGAGTAGCT
>JAUIAA010000067.1 GCA_030425715.1 Bacteroidia bacterium
TGTGCGAAATACTGGTATAGGTAGCAAAATTTTTCATTTGCAATTCAAAACCTCCTTGTATGGTAAACTCTTCATTTACTGTGCTAATCCTAGAAAGAAAATCGGCATTTACCCCAGTTTTATTACTGGTACTGGGCACTCTGGTATAGTAATGAATCACGCCTCCTAAAGCATCAGATCCGTAGATTACAGAAGAGGGGCCAAATATAACCTCTGTTCTGTCTAAGCCAATTGGCGAGACGGTTATTGCATTTTGCAAATGCCCTTTTCTATAAATGGCATTGTTCATTCTAACACCATCCACCACCAATAAAATTCGGTTGGCTTCCATCCCTCTTAGTACTGGGCTTCCCCCACCAAATTGTGTTTTTTGCACTTTGATTCCAGGAATATTGGCCAGCATATCTGCAGCAGTTTGCGGATTCGCGTTTTCAATTTCTTTTTTAGAATACACTGCAATTTGCTCTGCTATTCTCGTGGTTTTTTCTTCCCCTTTGGTTGCTGATAGAAAAACTTCGCTTAAAAGCTCCGTTTTATATTGTAAATAAATTTTAATTCCTTGGTTATGGATCTGCTTTTTTAGCATTTCAAATTCCACATAGCTCATATGTGTGAGCGTAAGCAGTTCCATTTGGTCAAAAATGGTGAGGTCTATTTCTCCGTTTTTATCAGAAACCGCCATTTTACTACCATCTTCATTCTTTACCTGAACGTTGGGTATAGGAAACTCTGAGTTTTTATCTAATATCACACATTTTTGTGCATATAAGATTTGACCAATAAGTAAAAAGGTAATGATGCTTATAATTCTCATGTTACTTAAAGACCTCTTTTAAAACGTTTAAAGATTTTGGGTTTTTAAAATTTGGTATATGTAGCTGGTAATATTTTAGTAAAATATCTAGCAAAATATTTCTATTTTTAGAATTCAACTGCAAACGTTGAATATCATCAAAATTTATGCCGATTAAGGATTTAAATAAAACTAATTTTTCTTCGGATATAAATTGATCAAAAGGTTTATTGTTGGTAAAAGTACCATTTGCCAAATCAAAAAAAAGTGCCGATTCATTTTTCATTTCTGGGTAAAACCCCAAATATTTGGTTAAATTCAATAAAAAAAGCAAATGAAAATTTGCGGTTTTTGCATGGTTGTCAAACCAAATCAATGCGGTTTCTATAAACGAAAATTGGGTGCTGTTCTTTTCCTCTTCATTTAGTGCATACGATAAAACTTCTGCTAAAAAAAGGGAGGTAGTCTGTTTTAAAACATCCATAGGAATACTGTGAAATAGGTAGGACATTTGTACCTCGCGAATGCTGTTTAAATTCCCTTTATCGTTGTGGTTTGCAGTAATATTTAAAATGCTAAGCGGTTGAAAATATGCAATATTTACTTTTTTACTTTTCGATTTAAAAATTCGCTTTAACATATAGGATTTTACGCCTTCTTGGGTAAAACATTTTACAATTAAATCCGATTCGCCAAACTTAAGTGAAGTTAAAACTATGGCTTTTGTTTTTACCAACATTTTTAATTGATTATTGCTATTTTAGTAGAGCTCGTTTCCGATTTATCTGGACTGGTAAGCAAAACTATATATACCCCTGAGGCTACTTTTCTTCCTGCTAAATTGGTTTTATTCCATACCACTTTTCCCCCTTTTACTTCTTGTCCTTCTTGCACATTGGTTTCGTACACCAATCTACCCGCAGTATCTAAAATTTTTACATTGGTTCTTCTAGGCAAATGTGTTCCGTTTCTACCATCAATCGTTACAAATTCATGTTCTTTCTTTACAGGATTTGGGTAGGCATATACTTGACCAAGTTCATTGCCAAAAGGTGCCACATTGTTATGAAAAGCCACAATTCCCTTGTCTGTTGCAAAATATACTTTTCCGTTGGTATCGTCCACTTTTACTTTTACAACTCTATTGGAAGGCAATGGAGAATTGTCTTTGTTAAAATTAAACAGGGTTTCATTGCCCGAAGGGTTTGTGCCCAAAACGCCTCCAGTATCTGTTCCAAACCACTTATTTTCTGCACCATCAATGGCTATAGAATTAATAGGTTGATCGCCTAATAATTTTTTAGGAATTCCATTATCTTCTACAATAACAGGTTCTGCATCGTAAATATTTTCGTCAAAAACACCTTCGGCATTGGTATAAACCACCAAGCCTTTTTGGGTGCCAATCCAAATTCTATTGTATCGATCTACCGCTAGAGTCCTTACATTTAAATCTGGTAAAGAGCCTTTGGTTGCCTCGGTAATCAATGCCTTTTTTTGGTCGCCTGTTTCTCTAAATACCAAAGCGCCATTTCGGCGTGAACCCAGCCATATACTACCCGATTTATCTACAATCAATTCGGTTAAACCGAAAGCTTCATTAGTCAACACAGAGCTCATATCAAAACTACTCCAATTGCCATTTGCGCTGCGCTTTTTAATTCTATTCGCCACCCACGCATTGGCAACCCATAAATTATTTTGATTATCGAATGCCGATCCATTGATACGGATACTGGTATTACCGCTCCCTGGCGGATATAAATTTTCTAAGCCGCTATTTGTATCGTTCCAAACGGTTTGTACCTGGTCATTTTCTACCACCACAATACCATCATTCCAAGAGCTGATATAAGCTTTGTTTTCTGTCTCTGGATCTAGCGTAATGTGTACCAAATCTCTTGCAAAATAACTTGGGTTAAAAGGCGTATTGATCCATTGTTCTTCTTCGGGTAAAAATCCGTTAAAATGACTAAAACCTGCTTTTCTTTCCAAAGGTGTAAATGCGGTGTTATACCCACCGTATACTACCCAAAGCTGGTTGTTATCAGCGCTAATTGAAAATACTTGGTTTGAGCTTGGGCCGTTGGGATGAATTTCGTGGTAACTGGTATTGGAAAATTCATTTTGTAAAATTCCAAAAGTGGTAGTTGCCAAATAAACCTTGCTGTTTTCCGCGTAAGCGTTGGTTAAATTAAAATCGTAGGTATTGGTAGTTCCGGTTTTAAAAGCCTGCTGTACATTATTATTTAAAATTACCGCTTCTTTTGGCAAAGTTACCGCTAAGTTTTCTTGAGAAGGTTTTAAGTTTTGAATTGTGGAGGTAAAAGATTGAATCGCTTGTAAATTTTGTAAATTATTTATTTGGTACAAGCCGTTAGACCTAGTGGTATATACTTTGTTTTGAAAGGTACAAACCGCACTAAAATTACCTAGTAAATCACCTAAAGGTTGTTGCCAGTTATGAAAATCTATCAAGTTTGGGTTACGAATATTTGCTGTATAAATTCCTTTTACAGTAGCTGCATAAATAATTTCATTGGCAATGGTGGTTTGGTTAACAAAAACTGGATTGGAGTTTTGATCTATATAAAAAGTATCGCCAAATTGTAATTTTTCAATATCGTATTGTACTATTCCAAAAGGTGTGGATAGGTATAAAATATTTTCAAATTCGCTTATGTGGTTGATTTGTTTTTGCCCCGTAATATCTAGTCTTTCTATATCGTTGGCAATGGTTATTTTTCCGTCTTGATCAATTATTTCAATCAAACCAGAAGTATATCCAATTACAAATCGTTGGGTGGAGGTATTAAAATATATACTAGAGGTTTCTTTGCCAGAAAGGCCATGTACTGAGGAAATTTTTTGTATTTCTGCTGTTTGCTCATTGTAAATAAAAGCTGCATTATCTGCAATAGCGTAAATTTTATCTGCTACTTTTATAAAATCTTTGACGTAGTTGTAAGAATAAAAATCTTCCCACTGGCTACTAAAATCTGTTTGACCAAATAAAAATAAAGTTCTTGTAAAAAGTAAAAATAGTAATAATTTTTTGGGCAAAAGTTTCAAATTGAATGTTTTGAATATTATAAATTCAAAGGTATTTATTTAAATGGAATACTAAAATTAAAAACCCCAAACAAATTGCATTTGTTTGAGGTAATTATTAAATAAAACAATCTAAAAATCTTTCTTTTTCAATAGTATAATTTTCCCTTTAAGGCGCTGTTTTATTCAAATCTGTTAAGCATTATAATCTGCTTTTTCCGTACATTTAAATTTCCACGAAACTCCATTTTTTACATAAACCACATTTCGTAAAGTTTCTTCGCCTTTCACTTTAATCTTCACCGTCCTGTAATACAAAGTTTCATTTTTTTTTTGGTGCACGTTTCCGTTACCAACAAATGAAACCACTAAATCATTTTCGACCAATTTTTTTAAAACTTCATTATCTGATGGTTTTGTAAAATCGGAAATTGACATCGAACAAGGAGGGTTTACGATTAGTGATTGTCCAAATATAACCTATGGTAGCTATGGATATTTAGGAAATAAATGTTTGCTGTAAAAAAAACAATAAATGGTGTGTTTTGACCAACAAATGGGATGTTTAACTTTTGGGAAATTTTATGGTGACTTTGGTACCTGTTTTATCCGTCCCATCGGATAAATCTTCTATTACCAAATACACTTTGGCATTTTCGTGTAATAGTTTGATACGGTCTTCCGTAGCTTTGATACCAAATGACTTTTTATTGCTTTTTAAATAGCTTTTATCGTGCATGGTTTTATGTATACCAATTCCGTTATCCACAAGTTCTATTCTGATAAAATCGCCTTCTTCAAAAATTTGTAGTTTAATTTGTTTCTCTCCTTTTTTATTCGCTATACCATGCCAAATGGCATTTTCTACAAAGGGCTGTAAAAATAATGGTGGTACGTTTATTTTTTCTAAGGCTAAAGATTCATTTATTTCCAATATATAATCAAACCCCTCTTGTAAACGCATCTGTTCTAATTTAACATACAAGCCTAAAATGCCCAATTCTTTTTTTAAGGTAATGGTTACATTTTCCGAATTGTTTAGTATTTCGCGAATCAATCTTGAAAATTTGGTAATATAATCTGATGCTTTTTCGGCATTGTTTTGTAGTACAAAATTATTGATGGAGTTTAAAGAATTGTACAAAAAATGTGGATCCATTTGACTTTGCAAAGCAGTCATTTTTAAGCTGGTTTTTTCTTTGTTCTTTAAAGCTAACAATTTTGCGGTTATTTCTTGCTGCTCTTCATTTTCTTGCATTTCAATACCAACTACAAAAGCAAAGCATACTATTTCTAGTACTACTCCAACTTGCATAAAAATGATAGGAGGTAAACCAAATTTGCTTTCTAATATTTCTTTAAAAGATATGCTTACAAGTAAACTAATGTTTGCAAAAATTACGAATAACAGGGATCCGGTAATAAAGTAGGGAATAATTTTATCTCTAATTTTAGCAAAAACAATATAGGAAAGCAAAGCAAATACAGTAAATATCGGTGCTAAAATTAAGTTTAAACGCGGTTGTGTTTCTAAACCAAAGACCCAATAAATTACTAAAAACAGAAAAACAAGAAATAAAAATACTCTTGAAAAAAATACCATTTTGGTATCCCATTGTGGTGCTTTTATTTTTGTTTGTAAAAGATCTCTTATAAACTGCATATAAAAATAAAATGCTAGGTATTGTAACGAGAAGAACCATTTGGAAGATAAGATCTCATTTTTACTGTAAATAGAAGTCCAAAAACAAAGGCTAATAAACAGTAAATAAAGGCTATAGTGTAAAAATTTTATCTTTTTGGTTTGTGAAAATACAACCACGTAACATATTGCAATCAATAAAATTGCACTACTTAAATGTTCTGAAATACTGGATAAAATGTTTGTAAAAATCAAACTAGTGAAAGTTTTGTTAGCAGTTCACTCTTTTTATTTCTGCTAATACTTGCCGAAAGTCCATTACTCATAATCAGTTCTCCCCCAAAGCTTTTCATATACTCTTTTACATGGTGGATATTGATTAAATAAGAATTGTGCACCCTAAAAAACTGTGGGAAATCAAATTTTTTCTCTACTTCTTTTAAGGTTTTAGATACAATAATTTGTGATAAATCCTTTAGGTAAATAGTGGTATAGCTTTTATCTGATTTAAGCATTACTACATCATCTTGTTCTAATAAATAAATCTTACCATCGGCAGCAATATTTATTTTATGGTGCTGTTTGTTTAAACTAGAAAGTAAGGTTTGTAATTTGGTTTCTAAAATATGGTTTGGCGTTACCGTTGCTTTTTCTACTGCCGAAATAAGCTCATCTTTATCTACGGGTTTGAGTAAATAATCAATAGCAGAAACCTTTATTGCTTTTAAGGCAAACTCATCGTGTGCCGTTGTAAAAATAACTTTAAAATCTTTATAGTTTAAGTTTTCAAGTAAGGTAAACCCATCCATTTCTGGCATTTGAATGTCTAAAAACACCAAATCTGGATGTAATTTTTCAATGGTTTTTATACCTACAATTGGCGAATTACAAGTAGTAATATCAATATGATCTACATATTTTTGCAATTTCCATTCCAAAGCTTCTAAAGCATTTTTTTCGTCGTCAATTATTACAATCTTTAACATTTTAAAAATGAATTAAGCTCGGGTTATAAATTTAAAATTTGTTGTTCTTTGCTAAAGCACTAAAAAGGGTTTTGCAAATCTAAATTGGAAACTGCTACCAATTCTCCTTCTACAAATAATTTAACAGGATAAACTCCTTTTTCCAATTCGTTTCCTCTTCGTTCAATATACATGGTAACATTTACATCGTTTTTATTGTAATCTACAACCGTTTGGTCAGTATATTTTTTTTGAGAATTGCTATCTTTTAAAGTAAATACTCCTTTAGCATTTGCAACATTTCCTTTTGGGTTTTGCAAAACAATATGTGCTAATTTCTGTCCAGGTTCAATTTTTTTGTTCTCGAGCATTTTAAAACTAACCTTGATTAGATCTGTTTTTTTGGCATTTTTAGTAATACTGTATTTCCCATTAGAGTTTTTCTTCATGGCAATGACCTCCACCTTATCTACACTAATCGATTCATCCACATTTTCATAAGCTATCTTTCTCGATGGTTTTTTCGGTTTTTCCTCTGGTTCGTTTTGCGTTACACTATTTTTCTTTTGGATATTATTGTTAAATGTTGGTGTATTATTGGCCTTACTCATTAAGCTATAATACTTTTTGTTAAATGTTTTTAAACTACTTTTAAAATCAATAATATTTGACCAACCTGTTTCTACTGAGTTTTCAATATCTTTTTTAAGTGCTTGAATTTTTGTTTTTTCAACAGCGATAGAATCTTTATAATTTTCTTTTTCTACTACTGCATTATCATACTTTTCTTCTAACTCATTTAATTTGGCAATTACTTTTACTTTTTGTTCTTCAATATAATTTACTGCTCTGTTTGGTGAATTACCTCTAGTAATTCTTGTTTTTGTCTTTGCTGTAGATCCTTGTGCTACTTTATCATTATTTTCTGTTCTTACTACTGTTTTTGGTAATTTAGTTTTAACGGTTACTACTGGTGCTGGCTCAACAACTTCATCTGGTTTTACTTGAGCAACTTCTTTTTTATCTTCCTTAATTTTAACTACTGTTTGCTCATTTTCTTTTGCAATTTCACTTTTGCTATCTGTAACAGCAACTGTCTTTTCGTTACTTACTAAACTCTCTTTTTTTACTTCTGCTTTATCAATTTTTTGGTGCTCATTTTTTGGTGTTTCTTTTACGGTACTTGCAACTTCAATGGGCTGTTTCTCTATTGTTGGTTGTTTCTTTTCTGCCAACTTTTCGGGTTCTTTCGATTTCCGTTCAGGTTCTTTTTGCGCAATTACAGTAGGTTTTTTATTAGATTTTTGTTTACTATAATTTGCCTGTGCATTGATAAAATTAAATTCTGTTCTTCTATTCATTTGATGTGAAGATTCATCACAATCTACACCATTTACACATTGGTTTACCATTCTTTCTTCCCCTAATGCTTTCGACTTAATTCTACTGGCATCAATACCATTCGCTTTTAAATAGTCCACCGCAGCTTTTGCTCTTCTTTCCGATAATTTTAAATTATAGGCGTTTGAACCTCTAGCATCTGTAAAGGAAGAAGCTTCAATAGCCAAGCTGGTATTGTTCTTCATAATACCTACAATCTTATCCATTTCTCTAGCCGCTTCTGCAGTAATGGTTGCATCGTCAAATTCATAATAAATTGGCTGTAATCTTTCAATGGTTGGTGCTGGTTTATCGGTAACTATTTTACTTAAATCTATATTGGCGTGTAAAGCGGAGTGGTAATTCTCTTCTAAAATTTCAATATGTTTTGCGTCCTTTTTATAGTTATCATAAGATGCTACCAACTTATACTCATTGGCACAAGAAACGGTAAATTTATAGGTACCGTCATTATAGGTAGAGATAGATTCTATTAAATTACCATCGGTATCATATAAATCAACAGTTGCTCCAGATAAAACTTCTTTTGAGTCTATATCTCTCACTTTACCATCTACGGCAATGAAACATTCGCCAGGGCGTGTATCTTCTTCTAAAGTAAAGGAGTATAAATCATTAAATCCATCACCTTGTAATCTATTCGAAGTAAAAAAACCTTGGTTATTATCTTTGTTGATGATATATGCAAAATCATCATTAATACTGTTTATTGGAGAAGATAAATGATAAGGTTCAGAAGTATCTCTATCAAAAACCTCTACTGCAAACACGTCTAAGTTTCCTAAACCTTTATGCCCGTTAGAGGAGAAATATAAAATGTTATCCGTAGTAATAAATGGGGTAGTTTCATCACCTGGAGTATTTACATTTTTACCTAAGTTTTTAGGTTTACTATACGATCCGTCACCATTAATATCTACTACAAAAATATCCATTTTGCCTAAAGATTCTTTTCTATCGGATGCAAAATAAAGTTTTGTATTGTCGGCATTTAAAACAGGAAATCCTGTAGAAGCATTATTTTTATTAAAAGGTAACTTTTTAATATTGCTCCAATTTCCATTGGCATCAACATCTGCTTTAAAAAGTTCTAACCTTTTGTTTTTTGCTAAGTTTTGTTTTGACTTTCTTTTGGAATATTTATTTCGACTAAAATAAACTGTCTTTCTATCTGCTGCGTATGCTACACCTGTTTGGTTGTAATTTT
>JAUIAA010000068.1 GCA_030425715.1 Bacteroidia bacterium
AGCACCCATAGAAGCAGCCATCCCTGTACAAATTGTAGCAACTTCTGGTTTGATAAATTGAATCGTATCGTAAATACCTAATCCGGCATATACCCCTCCTCCAGGAGAATTGATATAAATAGAAATATCTTTTGACGAATCTACACTTTCTAAAAACAACAATTGTGCTTGGATAATATTGGCAACTTGATCGTTAATACCAGTGCCCAAAAATATAATTCTATCCATCATCAAACGAGAAAACACATCCATTTGCGCTACGTTTAGCTGTCGTTCTTCTATAATATATGGCGTTACGCTACTAATAATTTGATCAACATATAAGCTATTGATACCTTGGTCTTTTACAGCGAATTTTTTAAATTCATTACCTATATTCATGGAGTTTTATTTTAGATTTTAGTGTGTAAATATACTCAATTAAATTCATTAGTATAAATTTTCAATTCCTCGAATTTCGAGTTAAAAATCAATAATTACAAAAAGTAAAAACCTCATAAACTTATTCGATTATGAGGTTTGATTTTATGTTTCTAAAAAAATTTTATTTGTAAACTTCTTTAATAAACTCTTCGTAAGTAACCTCTTTGGTTTTCAATTTTACGTTTTCTTTAAAGAAAGCCAATAGTTTTTCATTCATCAATTGATCGGACAAACGCTTGGCTTCTTCTTGGTTAGAAAGCACTCTGTTTGCAATATCTTCCAATTCTTTTTCTTCTGGATTTAAATTACCAAACTGTGCCATCTGTGTTTTGATGTATCCTTTGGCAAAGTCTTTTAAATCTTCGTAAGTAACTTGAATATTATTGTCTTTACTAATTTTACCTTCAATTAGTTGGTATCTTAACCCTTTTTCAGAACGCTTGTATTCTTCTAAAGCTTCTTCTGCTGTCATTGGTTTTTCACCAGCAACGGCTAACCATTTTTGCAAAAATTCGGCAGGTAAATCAAACTTGGTATTTTCAATCAAACTTTCGGTAACTGCGTTTAGCAATTGTTGGTCGGCTTGTGTAGCAAATTGTTTTTCAGCATCTTCTTTTAATTTGGCAGTAAATTCTTCAACACTTTTTACCGAATTTTCTCCAAAAACTTTATCAAACAATTCCTGATTCAAATCAGCTAACTCTGTAATGGTTATCTCTTCAATTTTAAAAGTAAGATTGGCATCAAAATCATGCGCTTCTTCATGAGAAAGACCTAGGGTGTTCATCAACATGTGGTCGTCTTCAAATAAGTTTTTAGACTTTAACTCTACAATATCTCCAACTTTTTTCCCTAAAAATTTCTTATGGTTTGTTTTGCCCTTAACCTTGTCTAATTTAAAAGTAGATTTTTTATCAATTTCCTTTTCTTCATTGCTAAAAGTTCCAGTAATATTGGCATTTTCAGTAATTTCTTCTTGGGTAATTAGTTTACCATATTGCTCTCTAATACTGTTAATTTGTGTTTCTAGCATTTTATCATCCGCAATAATTTTATAAGCCGTAATTGCTTTTTTAGGACTTAAGTTTACTTCAAATTCTGGAGCTAAGCCCAATTCAAATTCGAAAGTAAATTCATCTTTATCCCAAGAAAAATCCTCTTGTGATTTTGGTAAAGGATTACCTAATACATCTAATTTTTCTTCTACCAAAAAATTGCTTAATGCATCTTGTAAAAGTTTATTTACTTCATCAATCATTACTGATTTACCATACTGCTTTTTTACCAAACTCATTGGTACATGCCCCTTTCTAAATCCAGGAATATTTGCTTTTTTACGGTAATTGCTTAATTCAGTTTCTACTTTATTTTGATAATCTTCTGAGGTAATATCAATTTTCACTACCGAATTTAACGCATCAATGTCTTCTTTTGTAATTTTCATCCTATTTGTAAATTTAACCTTTTAAAAAATTGAGGGTGCAAAAATAATCAATTTATTACATATAATAACAAGCTTTATACCAAATGATTTGGTTTTTATGTTATTATTCTGTTAAATCAATTATTACAACAGCCTTTTGGAAGTCAAATAGTTAAATATCTTACTAATCTTTAATAAAAGAATGTAAAATAGACTCCACAACAGAAAGTAAAATACTAAATATAAAGGCAGTCCAAAATCCATTAACGGTAAATCCCGACACTAAATTTCCAGCCAACATAATCACTAGTGCATTGATTACCAGTAAAAATAATCCCAATGTTAGTATGGTAACTGGCAAGGTTAAAATAACCAAAATTGGCTTTAACACCGCAAATAGCACTCCCAAAACAAGCGCTACAATAATGGCCGAAGTATAGCCATCGACTTGCACACCTGATAAAAAATTAGCAATTAAAAATACGGCAGCTGCCGAAAGTAAGGTTCGTAAAATAAAGTTCATAGTATATCATTTTTGTTGCTTGCAAATTAGTTATTTTTAAGAAAATCGACAACAGCCTTATAAAACTGAGTAGGGTTTTCGGCATGTAGCCAATGACCGGCATTCTCAATTTCAATAACATGAGAATTTGGAAAATGTTTGATAATCAAACTTTTATCTTCCTTTTTTATATAGTTTGAATTACCCCCTTTTAAAAATAAAGTAGCTCCGTTATAAATTGCACTTTCCGGTAAAGCTTGTCCAATTTTAGGATTGTTTTTGGTCAAACTTTCCAAATTAAAGCGGTAAGCGAACTTGTCTTTTTCCATCCGATAAACATTTTTGAGCAGAAATTGTCTAACCCCAAATTCTGGAATCCATTTACTCAAAACTGCATCTATATCATTTCTAGAATTTATCTGGGCAAAATCTACTGTATTTAAAGCGCTTAATATACTATCGTGATGCGGTGCATAATATTTTGGACCAATATCCGCCACTATTAACTTGCGTACCATTTCTGGATAAACAGCAGCAAAAAACATTGCTGTTTTACCTCCCATAGAATGACCAATAATATTAACTCTTTTTAAATTATGGTGCGTGATATATTCTTTTAAATCACCCACCATCAATTCGTAAGAAAAATCATCCGCATGAAAACTTCGTCCATGGTTTCTCTGGTCTATAAGATGTACCTCATAATTTTCGGCAAACTTTTTACCCAAAGTTTTCCAATTATCACCCATACCAAAATAACCATGTAAAATTAACAGTGGCTCTCCTTTACCAAAAACTAAAGCGTGTAATACAGCCATTAACGCAATTTATTTAAATACATACTTACTACATTTTGCAAACCAAAGTATAGAGACTCGGCTATAAGTGCATGACCGATAGATACTTCTAGTAAATTAGGAACTTCTTTGGCAAAATATTGCAAATTTTCTAAACTCAAATCGTGACCAGCATTGATGCCTAAACCTAATTCAGAAGCAATCTTAGCAGAAGATATATAAGGTTTTATCGCATTTTTATCTCCTTTTGCATAGCCAACCGCATAAGCCTCTGTGTACAATTCAATCCTATCTGCTCCCGTAGTTGCAGCAGCTTCAATTAGCTTTAAATTAGGATCCATAAAAATAGAAGTACGAATATTGTTGCGTTTGAACTCTGCTATAACTTCTTGTAAAAAATGTTGGTTTTTAATAGTATCCCAGCCCGCATTTGAGGTAATAGCATCTATCGCGTCTGGCACTAAGGTTACCTGTGTTGGCTTGATTGCTAAAACCAACTCCATAAATTTTGGTGTTGGGTTTCCTTCAATATTATATTCTGTGGTTACAATTGGTTTTAAATCGTAAGCATCTTGGTATTTGATATGTCTTTCATCTGGACGCGGATGAATAGTAATGCCTTGTGCTCCAAACTCTTGAATATCTATTGCTGCTTGTAGTAAATTTGGTGTATTGCCTCCTCTAGCATTTCTTAGGGTAGCAATTTTATTTATGTTTACACTTAACTTTGTCATCAATATGTTATAATTTTATGCTGTAAGATATTTATCCTTACTTTTGAACTGTAAAATTCATGGCAAAATTACGACTTTTAAAACACAATTTTGCGCGATTAAATTGATTTATGCAAACAACGGATTACATATCAAATGATTTTAAACCATTGACTTTAAAAAGTGATTTGGAAATAGCAAAACAGCTTTTTTCAAAATTACCGCACTCGCATTTACCTATAGTAGATAAAAAAATGATAGCTGGTTCCATTGCACGCCACGAAGTAGAATTTACGAGTACAGAGGGTAAAAAAATTGTAGATTTTAAATTAAAATTTGAATCGTTCTATACTACAGACCATGCCAATTGGTTTGAGGTTTTACAAGTATTTGCAAGTAATAATACCAATATTTTACCCGTTGTGAATAAAAATCAAGAATATTTAGGTTTTTATGAGTTAAATGATTTTTTAAACATTTTTAAATGCACCCCTTTTTTACATAATGAAGGAGTTATATTGGTGGTTTCAAAAAATGTAAATGATTATTCATTTAGCGAAATTTCACAAATTGTAGAATCTAACAACGCTACATTATTTGGCGCTTTTATCTCTAAAATTGAAAACGACGAGGCACATATTATTTTAAAATTAAGCTTTCACGATATTAACAATACTTTACATTCTTTTAGAAGATATAATTACAAAATTTTAAATGAATTTGTAAAAGATGATTATTTAGATGAGCTAAATGAAAGGTCGGATTATTTGCAAAAATATTTAAATATTTAAATGGAATGATGAAAGTTGGTATTTACGGTCAGGCAAATAATGACAATACAAAAAAGTATGCACAAATCCTTATAGATCAGCTTGAAGAAAATAATGTGGAGATCGTTTTTGAGCACAAATTTATTCAAGATTACCAATTTCATAAAAAAAACGGCAACCCTCAAGTGTTTAAATCCTACGCCGATCTGGACCACAGTTTTGATTTGTTTTTTAGTGTGGGTGGAGACGGTACTTTTTTAAGATCTATAACCTTTGTAAAAGATTTAAACATCCCAATTATTGGTATCAATACCGGTAGACTGGGTTTTTTGGCAACCATTCAAAAAGAGGAAATCAAAAGTTCGTTAAAGCAAATTTTGCAAAAAGATTATTTATTAAAGACTAGATCTCTTTTACAAATTAGCACCCAAGAAGTTTCTGTAGATTTTGAAGGTTTAAATTTTGCTTTAAATGAAATTACTGTAACTCGAAAAAATACAGCTTCGATGATTACGGTAGAAACAGAATTAGACAATGAGTATCTTACCACTTATTGGAGCGATGGGCTAATCGTTTCTACACCAACCGGATCAACAGGATATTCCTTAAGTTGTGGTGGCCCAATCATTTCTCCTAGTTCAAAAAATTTTGTATTGACCCCTATTGCACCGCATAGTTTAAGTGTTAGACCTTTGGTAATCCCAGATCAAACCAAAATAAAACTAAAAATTGCCAGCAGGTTTCACGAAGCATTACTTACTTTAGATTCTCGTATATTGACCATTCCAAATGAAACTGAAATTTTTATTAAAAAATGTAATTTTAATATCCAAACGGTACATTTAAAAAAACAATCCTTTATTGAAACATTACGAGGAAAACTTTTCTGGGGCGAAGACAAACGCAATTAATACACAAAAACTAAGGCGAATAGATACAATTTTACACCTAAAATTCTGTTAATCAAAAAAGACGAATCAATATAATTAAAAGCAAATGTATTTGTTTATATTTGCGAACTATTTTTTGTGATGAAAAAAAGCATATTTATTCTATTTCTATTTTTTACGAGCGTATCGTTTGCCCAAATTAATGAGCTAGGGGGTTTTCTTGGCGGAAGCAATTATATGGGTGATATCGGTAGAGAAAATTATATCTATCCCAACAGCCCTGCTTTTGGTGTGGTTTATAAATGGAATATGCACCCCCAATTTAGTTTAAGAGCCAATTATACCTATTCAAAAATTAAGGGGGATGACAAAGATTCTGATAATTCACTAAGACAATTTAGAGGTTTGAATTTTACCAATTCTGTACATGAATTGGTCGCAGGAATTGAATACCATTTTTTTAAATACAACTTATCCAAAACTGGTTTTACCCAAACCCCATATATTTTTGTACAAGCTGGTGTAGTAAATTATGATACCAGAAAATATGAAACTACAGTAAACAATCTTGTTTCTATTAACAAAAGAACTTTCAATTTTGCGATGCCTTTTGGGGTAGGCTACAAATTTAAGTTGGCCCAAAACATTGGAATGGCTATAGAAACTGGTTTTAGATACACCTTTAAAGATGATATTGATGGTTACCCAAGAACATTAGATGGTGTAGAAATTGATTATTCCAACCATAATGATTGGTATGTTTTTACAGGAATTACTGTTGTATATGCTTTTGGTAGAGAAGGTTGTTATACAGGAAGATTTTTTTAGAAAATGAGTGTAAAAGATCAGATAGATAACCATAAAATACCCCGCCATGTTGCTGTAATTATGGATGGCAATGGCAGATGGGCAAAAAAAAGAGGTTTCTCAAGAGTATTTGGGCATAAAAATGGCGTAAATGCAGTGAGAGACACTGTTGAGGCTGCTGCCGAATTGAATATAGAAGCATTAACTCTTTATGCCTTTTCAACTGAAAATTGGAACAGACCAAAAGCTGAGGTAGATACTTTAATGCATTTATTAGTCAATTCCTTAAAAAAAGAATTACCAGTATTTCAAAAAAATAACATCAAGCTATTAACTATTGGTAATATTGATAAACTACCTAAAAAAGCAAAAAATGAGCTTTTAGATGTAATTGAAAAAACAAAAAACAACACACACCTCAACCTAACTTTAGCTCTAAATTATGGAGCTAGAGAAGAAATTATAAATGCCACAAAAAGTATTTCTAAAAAAATTGTTAATAATGAATTAAATGTAGAAGAAATTGATGAAAATATTATAAATAGTCATTTATATACATTTACTTTGCCCGGCGTTGATTTTTTGATTCGAACTAGCGGAGAAAGACGAATAAGCAATTTCTTATTATGGCAAATAGCATACGCTGAATTATATTTTACAGAGGTGCTTTGGCCAGATTTTAATAAAGAAAATTTTTACCAAGCAATTTTAGATTATCAAAGTAGAGAAAGACGATTTGGAAAAACAAGTGAACAAATTGATGATAGCAAGCAATAAATTGAAATTCAGTATTTTACCTATATTTTTATTCTTAATATTATTTACTGCAAATGCCCAAGATGATAAGCAAGTAAATGATGTTAAAAAAGATACGATTCAAACTACTCAAGTATTAGATACTATTTCGCCTCCGGTTAAGGATACCCTTCCTAAAACGCCAAAAATCACAGGTCCAATTCAGGTAGATAAAACCAAAAAATACGTTTTAGGAGGCGTTAGTGTATCTGGTAACTTAACTATTTCTGAACAATCCATTTTAATTTTCTCTGGTCTAAACCCTGGTCAATTACTTAAAATACCTGGCGACAAACTATCGAGTGCCATAAAAAAATTATGGAACTCTAAATTATTTAGAAATGTAGATGTTTATACTACTAAAATTGATGGAAATTCTATATACCTAGAGATTAATGTAGAAGAATTGGATAAAGTTGGAAAACTTACCATTACTGGTTTAAAAAAATCTAAAATTGAAGAATTAAAAAAAGAAATTGAATTTCAAGAAGGCTCCATGCTTACCGAAAATTTAATTACTACGACCGAAAATTATATCGAAAAAAAATACAGCGAAAAAGGTTTTTTAAAAACCAAAGCTACCATTACTACTAGAAAAGACACTACTGCAGGTCCAAATACCCAAAATGCTTTAATCGTTGTTGACAAAGGAAATCGTATTAAAATAAAGCATATTACTTTTCATGGCAACAAAGCCTTAAACGATAAAAAATTAAGAGCAACACTTAAAAAAACCAAACAAAAAGGCATCAAACAAATTTTTTCGCCTTCTAAATTTGTAGAAGACTTATACGAAGAAGACTTAGAAAAATTGGTTGAAAAATACCAAGAAAATGGATACAGAGATGCATTAGTTATAAAAGATTCCATGTCTTGGAATGACGACAATACTATTAACCTAGATATAACAGTAAATGAAGGTGATAGATATAAATTTGGTGATATTACTTTTTTAGGAAATACAGTTTTTACCGATCAACAATTACAACGAATTTTACGTATTGACAAAGATGTAACCTATAACGGTAAGGCTTTAAACGAAAGAGTTTATGGTGATGGAACTCCAGATTCTCAAGATATTACCAATACTTATTTAGACAATGGATACTTATTTTCACGAGTGAATTTGGTAGAAACCAATGCCGAAAATAATGTAATTGATTTAGAAATTAGAATTATTGAAGATGAACCTGCAACCATTAGAAAAGTAACTATAGTTGGAAATGATGTTACCAACGACCATGTATTGTATAGAGAGGTAAGAACCAAACCTGGAGATTTGTTTAGCAAATCAGATATCGTTCGTTCTATTCGTGAACTAGGTCAATTAGGTTATATCGATCCAGAGAATATCGTTCCAGATGTACGTCCAAATCACACCGATAAAACTGCCGATATAGAATATAGCTTATCCGAGAAAGGATCTAGCCAAATTGAATTGCAAGGAGGTTATGGCGGTGGTGCTTTTGTAGGTACCTTAGGACTTTCATTTAACAACTTCTCTGTTAAAAATTTATTTAATTTAGAAGAATATAAGCCTGTGCCACGTGGTGACGGACAAAGTGTTGCATTGCGATTACAAGTTAGTAAATACTCTAGAACCTATAGCTTGTCTTTTTCAGAGCCATGGATGGGAGGTAAAAAACCAAAAGGTTTTAATTTTTCTATTTATAATTCTCGTCAAATTGGTTATAATCCTTATACCAATGATACCGATGATAGTCAAAAATTAGAAATTACGGGTGCTTCTATTGGTTTGAGTCAGCGTTTAACATGGCCAGATGATTACTTTACACTTTCAACATCGTTAAATTACCAAAGGTTTGATTTAAAAAATTATTTCATATCCTCGTTTAATTTTAACAATGGTGTATCAAACAACTTTAATGTTGCAATGAATTTTGGAAGGAGTTCTG
>JAUIAA010000069.1 GCA_030425715.1 Bacteroidia bacterium
GGTATTGCTACACAAGACCCTGAATTGCGTAAAAACTTTAAAGGTACTCCAGAACACGTTATTAATTTTATGTATTTCGTTGCAGAAGAACTAAGAGGGATTATGGCACAACTTGGTTTTAGAACTATTGATGAAATGGTTGGGCAATCGCAAAAAATTGCTTCCAATAAAGCTATTGAACATTATAAAGCACAGGGTATTGATATTTCTCCTATTCTCTACAAACCAGAAAATAAAGAGAATAATCCAGTATCCAATACAGAAAAACAAAATCACGAATTAGAAAAAGTACTCGATTTTGAAATTATCAAAGACGCCCATCCTGCTATTTATCGTAAAGAAAAAATGCAATTGCATTACCCTATAGGCAATACAGATAGATCGGTGGGTGCTATTATCAGCAATGAAATTTCAAAAATATATGGAGCGAATGGCTTACCTAAAGATACTTTAGAAGTTACTTTTACAGGATCTGCTGGGCAAAGTTTTGGTGCTTTTGCTACCAAAGGCCTAAAGTTTATAATTGATGGTAATAGTAATGATTATTTAGGAAAAGGACTATCTGGAGCAAAAATTATTGTAAAAAAACCTGCCAAAGCAGATTTCGTTTCGGATGAAAATATTATCGTTGGAAATGTATGTTTTTATGGGGCAACACAAGGAGAAGCTTATATTAATGGAGTGGCTGGTGAACGTTTTTGTGTAAGAAACTCTGGAATTACAGCAGTGGTAGAAGGTGTAGGAGATCATGGTTGTGAATATATGACTGGTGGAAAGGTAGTGGTACTTGGAAAAACAGGTAGGAATTTTGCAGCGGGTATGAGTGGAGGAATCGCACTGGTTTACGATAAAAATCAAGAATTTAGAAACAGACTTTGTAATAAAGAAATGGTTGAGTTTGAAACTTTAGATACCATAGATAGTGAAGAATTAAAAGCATTAATTGAAAATCATGCTGCGTATACCAACAGCAATAAGGCTTATACTTTACTAGAAAATTGGGAAGCAGAAAGCAGTAATTTTATAAAGGTAATTCCTACAGATTATAAAAAAGCATTACAAAGATTAGCAGAAGAACAACAATTAGCAACCGCATAATTATGGGAAAGATTACAGGATTTAAAGAATATAGCAGAGCAGATGAAAGTAATGTTGCTGTAAAAACAAGGGTGAAAAATTACCAGGAATTTACCGTTCCATTAAAAGAAAAAGAGCTGCAAAAACAAGGGTCAAGATGTATGGATTGCGGTATTCCGTTTTGTCACAGCGGATGTCCGTTAGGAAATTTAATTCCCGATTTTAATGATTATGTACATAAAGGTGAATGGAAAAAAGCCTTAGAAATTTTACACGCTACCAACAATTTTCCAGAATTTACAGGTAGACTATGCCCTGCTCCATGTGAAAAAGCTTGTGTATTGGGTATTATTGACCAACCTGTTTCTATCGAGAATATTGAAAAAAATATTGTAGAAAGAGGATTTAGAGAAGGTTGGATCATCCCTCAACCTCCAAAAATTAGAACCGGTAAAACTGTTGTTGTTGTAGGGTCTGGCCCCGCTGGATTAGCCGCAGCACAGCAATTAAATAGAGCAGGTCACACTGTTACTGTTTTAGAAAGAGATGATGCCTTTGGTGGATTATTACGTTATGGAATTCCAAATTTTAAATTAGAAAAAGAAATAATCGATAGACGAGTAGCTATTTTAGAAGCGGAGGGAATTGTATTTGAAACCAATGCCAATGTTGGTATAAATTATGCTGTTGAAAAATTAAAAACTTTTGATGCGGTTGTTTTATGTGGTGGTGCAACCGTAAAAAGAACGCTTCCTACCAAAGGTATTGATGCCAAAGGGGTGGAACAAGCTATGGATTTTTTAACACAGCAAACTAAAGATATATTTGGCAATAAATACAGTGAAGAGAAAATATCTGCAAAAGGAAAAGATGTAATCGTAATTGGTGGTGGAGATACAGGTTCTGATTGTATCGGAACTTCTAACCGTCAGGGAGCGAAATCGGTTACCAATTTCGAAATCATGCCCAAACCACCTTTGCATAGAAGTCCTACAACCCCTTGGCCATTTTGGCCCCTACAACTAAAAACTTCAAGTTCGCATGAAGAAGGTTGTGAAAGAGATTGGTTAATTAACACCAAAGAGTTTATTACCAATGACAAAGGAGAACTTACCGCTTTAAAAACGATTAAAGTAGAGTGGAAAATGGTTTCTGGAGAAAGACCTCAATTGATAGAAATTGAAGGAACAGAAAAAATATGGCCATGTGACCTTGCTTTACTGGCTTTGGGCTTTACAGGCCCAGAAAATACCATAAGTAGCCAATTAGGAATTGATTTAGATGCCAGATCTAATTATAAAGCATCTACTGCAAGTTATCAAACCAACATTCCTAATATATTTACTGCCGGAGATATGCGTCGTGGACAATCTTTAATAGTTTGGGCAATTAGTGAAGGTAGAGAAGCAGCCAGACAAGTAGATATTTTTTTAACCGGTGACAGCATCTTACCCTCTAAAGAAAAAGGGGATCTACCTAGCGTTTAAATAAATTTTAAAGTTGTTAAATTAAAGCCTCAATGTAAAATTTGAGGTTTTTGTTTTTATAAAATGTGCTAAAGTTTATTTTAAAAATCTCTAATTCATTATTAAATATTTAGATTCTCTTCAGAATCTAAAGTTATTTTTACCACCAATTAAAAAGTATGCAATAGCATTACTAATTAAACTAAAACCAAAAAACATCAATTATGAAAAAAGGAATCTTAACTGCACTTATTATTGCGATAAGTTTAAGTTCATGTGTATCAAAAAAGAAATATGTTCAATTAGAACAAGATTTAATTGATACGAAGGGAGAATTGCAGCAAACCACATTAGAAAAAGAAGAGTTAGCAACTAGATTTGCAAAAATTGAAAAACGCGTTGAAGAGTACAACAACAAAATCAACAGCTTACAGGCAAGTAATGATGAAAAAATGGAATTTGTTGGTGATGATTTAACCGTTATTTCAACAAATATGAAAGAAAAATTAAATGCGGTTTTAGCTAAACTACCTGCCGAAGAATTAGCAGGAGCAAAAACTTTAAAAGATTCAATGAATATTGCTTTAGCACATAACTTAAAAAACTCTGTAGAAGGAAGTGATTTAGAAAGCAATAGCAATATTGATGTAAATATTGACAAAACCGTGGTAATGATTTCTGTATCTGACAGTTTATTATTTAGATCTGGTAGCTACCGTGTAAGTAATAAAGCCAATGATTTTTTACAAGAGTTAGCAAATGTAATCAACTCTGAGCCAAGTATGGATGTGATGATTGAAGGACATACAGATGCCAAAACAATTCACACTCCAAATATTGAAGACAATTGGGATTTAAGTGTAAAAAGATCTACTGCCATAGTTAGGTTATTACAAAAAAAATACGAAGTTGACCCTTCTAGATTGATTCCTGCAGGAAGAAGTAGTTATGTACCTTTAGCAGATAATGAAACTAGAGAAAATAGAGCTAGAAACAGACGTACCAACATTATCATTATGCCTAATTTGAACAAATTCTTCGCTCTATTAGCAGATGAATCTGAAGAGCAAGTAGTGCAAAACTAAACAGATATTTCAACAATATTTAACTTTAAAAAAGTGCCTAAATTCTTAGGCACTTTTTTTATTCTTTTAATTTACAAACTTAAAAGTAGTAACCACAAACCCATGGTCTGAAGGACAAGGAATTTCCTTTTTGTTGATTAGTATATTTTCACTAAAAAAAGCCATATAAATATCTGATTTTATAGCTTTTATTTGATTTCCTTTATAAAAAATATAATCTATTCTATGTTCGTCTTCTTTAGCTTTACTATCCCAGGTTATTCCAGGTTTGGCAATAGGATTTGGATTTAAACTCCTAAAACTATCATTTAAACCTAAATCTTCTAACACTTTTGTACTATACCAAGGTACTGCCAATCCGTTATGTATATTTATAGTATCCTCTCCCCAATCTAAATGAGAAGGCGAATTAAAATCACCTCCAATTATTACTGGAATCTCAACCGATTGTTTTGTGTACTTTTCTAAATAAGGTAATACCTTTTGAATCATGGCATATCTTGTTTCTGTCTTTTCCCATTCTAGCAATTCTTCCTTTGTTTTACCTAATTTTTCTGGTTGATTTTCCCAAGGTAAATAATGAAACCAATTAGAAAAAAGCGAATTTTCTTATGGTTGATTATAATTTCTCTACCTCCTAAATAAAATGGGTGCTTGGTATCAATTCGTTCTCCGAAAGGAAATTTAGAAAATATAGATAAATTAATATGCTTATCATTCAATGCAGTACCCTCCTTAGCAATGAGATGAAAATTATAACCTAAAGCATCTGCAATTCTTTTACCAGAGCCATAAGTTTCTACCATTAATATTACATCTGGATTTATTTCTTTTATTATATCAATGGCATTCTCAACTCCATTAGGTATATCATTGGCTCCATGTAAAATATTCCATGCCATAACCTTAAAAGTAACGGGCCTTTCTTGTGCTGTGCAATTTATAAATGCAAATGCAAGGATGACTATAAATCTGATTTGGAGAGTATTTTTAGACAAAAAAATCATGCTTTAATAGTATAAAATTAATCCTGAAGGATAAAACCCATTCTATAATCTGATGCCACTTTTAATATGGTTTGATATATATACTCACACACCTGTTTTTCTCCTTCATAATTTATTAAATCAGCTGTATCTTCTGGAGTATGGTATTGCGGATGACCGCCAGTATGGATACCTAACACAGATATTTTTTTTCTATAAAAAGAAACATGGTCAGAACCTCCAACAGATCCTGCATGCACCACGGGATTTAATCCTAAAGAAACCCCTAAAGATTTCATAAGATCTACCCCTTCAGGAAACGTTCCTGCACCTCCCATATACACTTGCTTTTGGTCGTTTAATCTACCCACCATATCCATATTAATCATTAACTTAATATGTGATAGTGGTACAGGAGGATGATTTACAAAATAGGAACTACCTAATAAACCTTGCTCTTCTGCACCAAAAGCCACGATAATAACACTTCTTTTGAGTTTCTCTTTATCATTCGAAAGCTTTTCTGCAATTTCCAATAAGGCTGAAGTCCCACTAGCATTGTCGTCTGCTCCTGGGTAAATTACATTTCTCTCTTTTGATTTTGAGGATGGTCCTCCTAAACCTAAATGATCGTAGTGTGCCCCTAAAACTATGTACTCCTGCTTTAACTTTTCATCATTACCAGGAATTACACCCATTACATTCCAAGTTTTAGCATAAGGTTGAAGGCTTGCGTCCTTATCAAGTCTTAACTTAGCATTAAACTCTTGTAAATACGATTTTGATAAGGGTTTAATTCCATTCTTTTTTAAATCTTTTCTAATATATTTTACCAGCTTTTTATTTTCCTTGCCTCCAGGAAACCTACCTGTATTTTCTTTAGCAGTTAAAAAATGGATGTGTTCTTTTAACTCAGGTACGGTAATATCGGCTTGTGCATTTATTGCTATGGAATAAATAAAAGCAAGTAACCAAAATATTTTTATCATATCTATGTGCTTTTCAAACTTAAATGAATAAAAAAAATCCGGAATAAAAAAACATTATTTTATTCCAGATTTTCCCACTAACTAAAACCAATATTTTAATCTACATTATCATGTAAAAATGAGTTATTCGACCGTAATTGAATGTCTTGATTTTCATCTATATCCAAGCTAGTTCTTGATTGATTTTTATCCATTTCTGAGGACTTAGGAACATCATTTAACGAAACTCCCATCCTTTTATAAGCTGGCTGGTTTTCAATCTCATCAATATTTTGATTCATTTTATGGATAAACTTATAATTAAAATCTTTCATTTTTTTCCTTCTCTCGTCTGCCTTACTTTTCAATTCAGAAATCGTTAGGTTAAATGGAGAAGCTTCTTCTGTTTGGATAGCTTCTTCTACATTATTTTCAACGGTTTCTATTTCCTTTTTTTCCACTCTAATGTCAAAATTCAACTCTTCATCTTCTCTTTTATCTTCTTTAGAAATATTTTTTAGCACATTAATTTCATCTGCAAATTCATCTTCCAGTACATGTCTCACTTTTTGTTCTTGGGCAACATAAGTTGGCTTAATTTCTTCCAATCCAATGATTTCAATTTCATTGATATCAATATTTTCTAAAGTTTGTGTTTCTTGTTGTTTTGGAGTGGCAGTATTTTGAATTGGCAAATCAAAAGTAAAAGATATTTGGTTCTCTTCCTCTTCCTTTTTTTCTACGTTTACATTAGGAGTTACATTTTTAATATTAGACACCTCATCATAAACCACAGGCATTTCATTAATTGCCTGATTTGTTTGATCCGTTGGGCTAGATTCTGTTTTAATACTTTGCTCTTCTTTAGGCACTTCTAAAACATGTTTGGTTACTTGTGGTGCCTGAGTTTGTATAGGTTCTACTTTCTTAATAGTATTTCGCTCTTTATCTTCAATTAACCGATGTACAATTTTCTTAGACTCTGTAATGGCAATTTCATCTTGCTGATCAGGATTAAAACCAGTAGCAATAATAGTTACCGAAATGGCATCTCCTAAATTATCATCTTCACCAACTCCCATAATAATATCTACGTTGGTTTTGGCTTCTGATTGAATATAATCGTTAATTTCTCCTATTTCATCTATGGTTACTTCGGTTGCACCAGATACAATCAGTAACAATACATTCTTTGCTCCTTCAATTTTATTGTCGTTTAACAATGGTGAATCTAAGGCTTTAGTAATGGCGTTTTGTGCTCTATTGGTACCCGAAGAGGTTGCCGACCCCATAATGGCTGTACCACTATTGGACAATACTGTTTTCGCATCACGCAGGTCAATATTTTGTGTATAGTGATGGGTAATTACCCCTGCAATACCCGTTGCAGCAGTTGCCAATACTTCATCGGCTTTTGAAAAACCTGTTTTAAACCCAAGGTTACCATATACCTCTCTTAGCTTATTGTTATTTATTACCACCAAAGAATCTACGTTTGCACGTAGTTTTTCAATACCAATTTGCGCTTGTTCATTTCTCATTTTTCCTTCAAAAGAGAACGGAATAGTAACAATTCCCACTGTTAAAATATCTAAATCTTTGGCAATTTTTGCAATGATTGGTGCTGCTCCTGTACCGGTACCGCCCCCCATACCAACGGTAATAAATAGCATTTTTGCACGAGTATTTAGCATGTTTTTGATATCCTCAATGCTTTCCATGGCAGATTGCTCTCCTACTTCTGGGTTTGCTCCTGCTCCTAAGCCTTCGGTTAAAGATGCTCCCAATTGAATTTTATAAGGAACAGGACTGTTTTGCAAAGCTTGTGCATCGGTATTGCACACTACAAAATCTACACCTTTTATTCCTTTGGTAAACATGTGATTAACAGCATTACTACCTCCGCCACCAACGCCTATAACTTTGATAACATTGGATTGATTTTTTGGTAAATCAAAAGATATGTTGCTAAATTCTATACTCATAACTTTTTCTTTTATAGGGGTTTAATTATTTTTTCTTATTCTGCGTTATCTAAAAAATCTCTAAATTTTTCAGCCCATTTTTCAAAAATGGATAATTTTTTTTCTGGTTTTGGAATATTCCTTTCTGCACCAGGTATTGTTTCCTCTGGTATACTATGTAATATTTTAGCTTGCTTTTCATTCTCGGCTAATCCTTTTATCAACAAACCAGCTACTGTAGCAAATATTGGACTTGACAATTCTGGATCTGAATTACTCGCCAAATGTTCGTTAGGATAACCAATTCGGGTATCCATGCCTGTAATGTATTCTACCAATTGTTTGATATGTTTTAGTTGTGCACCACCTCCTGTTAAAACAATACCTGCAATCAATTTTTTCTTACTTTCTTCATGCCCGTAATTCTTAATTTCTAAGAATACCTGTTCTACAATCTCTACAACTCTAGCATGAATTATTTTAGAAAGGTTCTTTAAAGTAATCTCTTTAGGATCTCTACCTCTTAAACCTGGAATGGATACAATTTCATTGTCTTTATTTTCTCCTGGCCAAGCCGAACCAAATTTTGTTTTGAGCAATTCTGCTTGCTTTTCTATAATAGAGCAACCTTCTTTAATATCTTCTGTAATTACATTACCTCCAAACGATATTACAGCAGTATGACGAATAATACCATCTTTAAAAATGGCTAAATCTGTGGTCCCTCCACCTATATCTATCAAAGCAACACCTGCTTCTTTTTCTTCTTGGCTTAAAACTGCTTCGGCGGAAGCCAAAGGTTCCAACGTAATATTTCCTAATTCTAGCCCTGCACTTTTGATACACCTCCCTACATTTCTAATCGAGGAAACTTGACCAACCACAACGTGAAAGTTCGCTTCTAATCTACCTCCATACATGCCTATAGGCGTTTTTATTTCGGCTTGACCATCTACTTTAAAATCTTGTGGTAACACATGGATAATTTCTTCGCCAGGAAGCATTACCAATTTATATACTTGGTTGATTAACTTTTCAATATCCTGCTCATCTATTACCTTGTCGGAATTTGGTCTGGTAATATAATCGCTATGGTGTAAACTACGTATATGCTGCCCTGCAATACCTACAACTACTTTTTTAATTTTTTCATTGCTCGCACTTTCGGCCTCTTCTACGGCTTGTTGTATGGATTGAATGGTTTGGGTAATATTATTAACTACTCCTCTATGTACGCCTAAACTTTTTGCTTTTCCTGTACCAAGCACTTCAATTTTGCCATATGGATCTTGTTTACCTACCATAGCAACAATCTTGGTAGTTCCAATATCCAATCCAACAGCTATATTATTGTTTTCCATATTCTAATTTTTTGTACAAACAACTTGGTTTTCAAACTTCAAATTAATTCGTTTATACGCATTTAAAGTACTATCGCTAATTGCTTTTTGATAAAACACTTTTAAC
>JAUIAA010000070.1 GCA_030425715.1 Bacteroidia bacterium
AAATTAAGCCAATTTTTGTTAAAAATGCTAATGTTTTATTTTAACCAAATTTTAACAAGTATAAACTTCATTAAAATGTAGTTTTGTTTTGCTAAAATTTGAAATAAGTATTTTGAAATATGGAAGAACAAAAAACAAGTATTGATATAAGAGCTATCAATGAAAAAATTGAAAAAGAAAGTGCTTTTGTAGACTTACTGCAATTCGAAATGAATAAGGTAATTGTTGGTCAAAAACACATGCTGGAAAGATTATTGATCGGTTTACTTGGCAATGGTCATATCTTACTAGAAGGGGTTCCTGGGTTGGCAAAAACGCTTGCAATTAATACCTTATCTAAAGCAGTGCAAGGATCGTTTAGTAGGGTGCAGTTTACTCCAGATTTACTTCCTGCCGATGTTATTGGTACGATGATATACAATATCAAAGAAAATGATTTTTCTATTAAAAAAGGACCAATATTTGCAAATTTCGTTCTTGCCGATGAGATCAACCGTGCGCCGGCAAAAGTGCAATCGGCTTTATTAGAAGCCATGCAAGAACATCAAGTAACTATTGGTGATGAGACTTTCCCGCTTCCAGAACCATTTTTAGTAATGGCTACTCAAAACCCTATTGAACAAGAAGGTACCTACCCATTACCAGAAGCACAGGTAGATAGATTTATGTTGAAAACGGTAATTGATTATCCAAAATTTGACGATGAACAATTGATTATGCGTCAGAACTTAAATGGTGGATTTGATAAAGTAAATTCGGTAGTTTCTATAGAGCAAATTATCAATGCACGTAAATCTGTAAAAGAGGTTTATATGGACGAAAAAATTGAAAAGTATATTTTAAATATCATATTTGCAACAAGGTATCCGGAAGAATTTAGGTTGCCAGATTTAAAACCGCTGATAAGCTTTGGCGCATCGCCAAGGGGTAGTATCAATTTGGCAATGGCTTCTAAATGCTACGCCTTTATCAAACGTAGAGGTTATGTAATTCCAGAAGATGTGAGGGCAGTAGTTTTAGATGTGTTACGCCATAGAGTGGGTATTACCTATGAGGCTGAAGCCGAAAATATTACCTCTGAAGATATCATACATAAAATAGTTAATGAAGTAGAGGTTCCTTAAAATTTTTAAGGAAAGAGTTGGGGTTGTTTTTTCGAAGAAAAAAATAGGAAACTATAGTGAATACCAAAGAGATATTAAAAAAAGTACGAAAAATTGAAATCAAGACAAGACGCTTGTCTGACCATATTTTTTCTGGCGAATACCACAGTTCGTTTAAGGGTAGAGGTATGACTTTTTCTGAAGTACGCCAATATCAATTTGGAGATGATATTCGTAGCATTGATTGGAATGTTACCGCAAGATACAACGAGCCATTTGTAAAAGTTTTTGAAGAAGAACGCGAATTAACCATGCTGCTGATGGTAGATGTGAGCGCCTCTGAATCTTTTGGAACCAGCCAACAATTTAAAAGAGATATGATTACCGAAATTAGCGCAACACTTGCTTTTTCGGCAATACAAAATAATGATAAAGTTGGACTCTTACTTTTTTCAGATGAGATAGAGTTGTTTATTCCTCCAAAAAAAGGAAAAACGCATGTATTGCGTATCATTCGAGAGTTAATTGAATTCAAACCTAAAAGTAAAAAAACAGATATAGCGCAGGCACTTCGGTATTTTTCGAATGTGATGAAAAAGAAAGCCATTGTGTTTATTTTATCCGATTTTATCAATGAAGATTATGACCAAGCTTTAAAAATTGTTGGAAAAAAACACGATGTAACTGGAATTAGGGTGTTTGATAAATACGAAACAGAGTTGCCAAAATTGGGAATGGTACCCATGAAAGATGCAGAAAGTGGTGAAGTAATTTTGGTAAATACAAATTCTAGTTCGGTTAGAAATAACTATAAAGCTAATTATTTAAAGTTGGTAGATTATTTTGAGAATGCTTTTACCAAAAGTGGTTCAGGAACCATAAGTACACAATTAGATGAGAGTTATGTAAAGAAGTTATTGGGGTATTTCAAACGAAGAAACTAGGTGATAAAAGAACTAATTCCTAAAGGAAAAGTTAAAAAATGAATCTAAAAGGCAATAAACATATTTATAATATTAACAGTATATGCAAAAGTTTTCCCAAAATATGGGCGAAACAAATGCAGCCTGTTTTATTGTTTTTTTTATTGGCATTTAGCACGGTGTCTTTCGGACAAGTTTCTACAGAGATAGATACAACAACTATTAGAATTGGAGAGCAAATCCAATACCATATTACCGTAGATGCAGTGGAAGGAGTGCAGTTTCCAAAATTGCAATTGGATAGTTTGAAAAAAATTGAAGTTGTAAAATCTGAAATAGATTCTTTAAAAAACAGGTTGATTCAAAAATATGCTTTGACTAGTTTTGATAGTGGTCAGTATGTTTTACCCAGCCAAACCGTAATTGTCAATAACAAAAAATTTCTAACCGATTCTGTGATTATTGATGTAGCTACGGTTGCTGTAGACACCATCAAACAACCCATGTATCACATTAAAGATATAAACAATGAACCCTATACTTTTGACGATTTTAAAAAGTATATATGGTGGCTATTAGCTATATTGGCAATTATAGGAATAATACTCTATTTTGTATATAGAAAGAAACCTACGCCAGAAGAAAAAATTGCAAAAATACCACCTTTTGTATTGGCAAAACAAAGGCTGAAAGAGCTAGATAGTAGGGAGTTGTGGCAACACAATAAGGTAAAATTGTACTATGTTGAATTAACCGATATTGTGCGTTCTTTTATTGAAAAAGAACTGCAAATACCCGCATTAGAATCTACTACAGATGAGTTAATGGAAATTATTGCAGATTTTAACCAGAGTAGTGATAAACTAAATATACCAGAAGAGACCTTAAGTAAATTAAAACATCTATTAAAAGAAGCAGATTTGGTAAAGTTTGCAAAATCTAAACCAGTACAACATACAATTGAGAATCATAGGGCAGAAGCCGAAAATATTATTGATAAATTACATCCTAAAGAGGAAGAAATAAATCTAGAAAAAGAAGATGGGCAGTAATTTAGAGTTTACAAATCCTGGTTTTTTATGGCTGCTATTGCTCATTCCAATTTTAGCGGTATGGTATTTTTTCATGCGAAAAAAGGAAAGCGCAAACTTAACTATTTCTAGCGCTAAAGGATTAGTACAACAAAATATATGGGCCAAATTAAAACCATTATTGTACGCGCTTAGGTTATTGGCAATTGCCCTGTTAATTGTTGCTTTGGCTAGACCTAGAAATGTAGAGGTTAGTAAAAAAACCAAAACTACTCGTGGCATTGATATTGTAATGGCCATAGATGTATCGGCAAGTATGTTGGCAAAAGATTTAAAACCCAATAGGTTAGAAGCCTTAAAAAAGGTAGCTACAAGATTTGTAAATAAGCGCCCGAATGACCGTATTGGAATTGTAGTTTATGCAGGAGAAAGTTTTACCCAAACACCAATTACTAGTGATAAAAGTATTGTGGTAAACACCATTAACAAAATTCGTTGGGGACAGATTGAAGATGGAACCGCCATTGGCATGGGATTAGGTTCTGCGGTAAACCGATTAAAAGATAGTAAAGCAAAAAGCAAGGTAATTATTTTACTTACCGATGGGGTGAATAATTCAGGTTTTGTCGATCCTAAAACAGCTACTGATTTGGCTAAAGGTTTGAATATTAAAGTGTATACCATTGGCTTAGGAACAAATGGTACAGCCTTATTTCCTGTTGCTAAAGATTTAAACGGAAAGCTAATTTTTAGAAATGCTCCAGTAGAAATTGACGAAAAATTATTGCAATATATTGCCAATGAAACCGAAGGAAAATACTTTAGAGCAACCAACAACGAAAAATTAGAGTCGATTTACGACGAAATCAATAAGTTAGAAAAAACAAAAATTGAAGAATTCAAATATTACAATTACCAAGAAAACTATAGAGCATTGGTAATTTTTGCAGGGTTCTTGATTTTGTTAGAAATGTTATTGCGATTTACAGTGTATAGAAGTTTTATTTAATGATGGTATATATGTGTGTATGCGTTGATTTTGTGTATTTGTAAAATGTTGAAAAAAATAGATGTTTAAATATTCATTTGAAAAATTAGAAGTTTGGCAAGATTCCATTGAATTAGTAAAGTTGGTTTATAAAATTACCAAAGACTTTCTTATTGAAGAAAAATATGGATTAATTAGTCAATTAAGAAGAGCATCTGTTTCTATTGCTTCTAATTTGTCTGAAGGAACATCTAGAATAACAAATAAAGATAAAGCGCATTTTACTACTTTGTCGTTTAGTTCAGCCATGGAAGTATTGAATCAATTAATAATTTCAAAGGAATTAGATTTTATAAAAGAGAAGGATTACATAGAAACTAGAGAGCAATTATCAAAAGTAACAAACAAATTGAATGCATTAAGAAAGGCACAGTTAAACAAATAACCAAATAAAAACGAATCACCAAATAAACGAATAAACATTATCTATAAATGTATCAGTTAGAAGAACCAAAATATTTTTATTTCTTTGTTTGCGTTGCAATATTAGTTGTGATGTATCTTTTGGTTGTGGTTTGGAAAAGAAAAAAGCAAAAACAATTTGCAGATTTGGCTTTATTAGAAAAGCTGAGTCCTGAAAAATCTAAATTTAAGCCCGTTTTAAAAATTTTAATGATTTGCTTGGCTTTGAGCTTTTTAATCTTATCGTTGGTAAACCCAAAGATGGGAACACAATTAAAAACCATCAAACGTCAAGGAGTAGATATTGTTTTTGCATTAGATGTTTCTAAAAGTATGTTGGCAGAAGATATTGCTCCCAACCGATTGGAAAAAGCGAAGCAAATTATTTCTAAAATAATTGACAAACTGGGAAGTGACCGGGTAGGTATTATTATTTATGCAGGAAATTCATATCCACTATTACCAATAACTACAGATCATGCCGCAGCTAAAATGTTTTTGCAAAATGCAAATCCAGATATGGTTTCTTCACAAGGAACAGCAATTAATGAGGCACTGCGATTGGCCAAAACATTTTATGATGACGATACCCAAACCAATCGTTTTTTGTTTGTAATATCCGATGGTGAGGATCATGAAGAAAATGCGAATAGCATTGCCAAAGAATTACTAAACGAAGGCATTAAAACCTATACCATTGGTGTAGGAACAAGTAAAGGAGCACCAATTCCAATAAAAAGAAATGGCAAATTTATTGGTTATAAAAAAGACAATAAAGAAGAGGTAGTAATTACCAAATTAAATGTAGAAACCTTAAAAACTATTGCAGGTAAAGGAGATGGTAAATATATTTTGGGCAACAATACAAGTAGTACTATTGAATTTGTAGAAAATTTATTGCTAAAAGCAGAAAAAAAAGAATTTGAAACCAAACAATATTCCGATTATAAAGACCAATTTCAATGGTTTATTGCTATTGGTTTGCTATTTTTAATATTGGATGTGTTTTTATTGAATAAAAAAACAAAATGGGTACAAAAATTGAATCTGTTTAACGAGAAAGAAGTAAAATGAAGCAGTTTTTATACATAATAATTTTTATTCCAGCAATGGTTTTCGCGCAAGCGCAAAAAGTACCAGAAGCTCAGGAAGCTCCAAAACCTATGGAGAAAGTAAAAGTAAAAGTTGCCGAAAAACAAATTTTACGTCAAGGGAATGATTTGTACAAACAAAAACGTTTTGACGATGCAGAGGTAAAATATAAAAAGGCCTTAAAGGAGAATCAAACCTATGAAAATGCCTATTTAAATTTAGGAAATTCCATATACGAACAAAAGCGTTTTAAAGAAGCTTTGCCAAATTATGAGATGGTTGCCAAAACTAGTGAAGATGTTAACACAAAAATCAAGAGCCTACACAATATGGGTAATGTTTTGGTAAAACAAAAAGAATATGCTAAAGCTATTGCAGCTTATAAAAATGCTTTACGTTTGGACCCTAAAGATGATGAAACGAGGTATAATTTGGCCTTAGCACAAAAGTTATTGAAAGACCAGCAGCAAAATCAGAATAAAAACGATAAAAATAAAGACAAGAACAAGGATCAAAATAAGGACCAGAACAAAGACCAAAACAAAGAGAATCAAGATAAGAAGCAAGAGGAGGACGATAATAAGGATAAGGATAAAAAGCAGGAGCAAGGTGATGATAAGCAAGATAAAAAAGACCAAGATAAGGGTGGTAATAATGAACAGCAAAAACAACAACAGCCTAAGCCCCAACCTAACAAATTGAGTCAGCAACAAATGGAGCAGTTGTTAGAGGCTATGAATAATGAAGAAAATAAAACCCAACAAAAAGTAAATGCCAAAAAGGCAAGAGGTAAAAAAGTAAAACAAGAAAAAGATTGGTAAAATCGGCCAAATTTTGAATGATGAATAAAATTTATTTACATCTTATCGTATTTTTATGTACCATTCCTATGGCAATGGCGCAGGTAACTTTTAAGGCATCTGTTAGTAAAAATCAATTGGGTTTAAATGAAAGATTGCGTATTGAGTTTTCTATTGATAAACAGGGCGCAGACGATTTTACACCTCCTAATTTTAACAATTTTAAAGTATTGGCAGGACCGAGTCAATCCACTAGCTTTTCTTCGGTTAACGGTCGTACCTCATACAAATTAACCTATACTTATATTATCCAACCAACTGTTAAAGGCACCTTTACCATTCCTTCGGCAAGTATTACTTATGATGGTCAAACCATTAAAACAAATACCATTCGTGTTACTGTTACAAATGCTATTGCCATACCTAAAGACCCAGACGACCCGAGGTATTTGGCATCAGAAAACATACATTTGGTAACCGAAGTCTCTAATAGAAACCCATATGTTGGAGAAAGTATTTCTATAGTTTACAAGTTGTATGTAAATACCAATAAGGTAAACTTGCAAAAAACAAGAGAAATAGCTTCTCCATCGTTTAACGGATTTTGGAAGCAAAACATAGAAGTAAAAAGCTGGGTAGTTAAAAATGGAGAGTATAAAGGAGAACCACACCGTTATGTCATTGTGAAAAAAGTGGTATTGATCCCAAATAAAGCTGGTAAACTAGCTATAGATCCTTTAGAAATGGAGATTACTGCTGGAGTACCTATGGGGCGAAGAGATTTTTTTGGTAATATGTTGATGAATGATGTTGATTTTACCGCAACCACAGGTAAAAGCACCATTAATGTTAAAGATATTCCATACCAAAACCGTCCTTCAAATTTTGACGGTGCCGTTGGCGATTTTCAGTTTGGTGTTACTGCAAGTAAAACTTCGTTAAATGCCAATGAATCGGCTAGAATTAAAGTAGAAGTCTCTGGAGAAGGAAATTTAAAATTGGTTACTTTGCCAAAATTTGAAGCACCACAAGGATTAGAGATTTACGAACCAGAACATGACGAAAAAATAACAACTACCTTAGGTGGTTTAAGAGGAAAAATTTTTGACCAATATGCTGTTGTACCTCAGTTTAGAGGAAAATACAAATTACCAGAAGTTTCTTTTTCTTATTTTAATCCTAAAGAGGAAAAATTCCATACCATAACTTCCCCTCCAATTATTTTAAATGCTTTAGAAGGAAAAATTCCTACGGAGGAGAATAATGTAAGTACAGCAACCAATAAGCAGGATGTAATTGGAAACGAGAATGACATCCGATACATCGAAACCAAAACCAAGTTTAGACCTAAAACTGCTAAAGAAGATTTTTACGGCTCTAATTTGTTTTATTTATTGTTGATTTTACCTCTGCTTTCTATCCCTATAGGAATGTTTATTGGTAAGAAAAAACAACAGCGTGATAGCGATGTAGTTGGTAATAAGCAGCGTAAGGCAGATCGTTTGGCACGTAAATATTTATCGGCAGCTAAGAAACAGCTAGGTAAAAAAGAGGCGTTTTATATTGCTTTGGAAAAAGCGATGCACAATTATTTAAAAGCCAAACTAAGGGTGGAAACATCTGATATTAGTCAAGAAAAAATTGCAGATATATTGACTAAGAAGCAAGTAAATCAAGATACTGTTGAAAGTTTGATTAAAGTTCTAGATAATTGTGATTATGCACGTTATACTCCAAGTACAGATGTAGAGATGCAGCAAGAATATGAAAACGCAAAAAATGTAATTACCAAAATTGACAAACAATTGTAATGGTTAAGTAACGGTTTATGAAAAATATTTTTAAAATAGAATGGCATAAAGCAAGTTTGCAAGTAAACAACTTAACAATTGTTTTGAGCCTATTTTTTGTTGGAATTACCAGTTATGCACAAACTGCGGATAGCTTATTTGTAAGTGCAAATAAATTATACCAACAAGAAAAATACCAAGAAGCCTTGCCATTATACCAAAAAATTGAAAATCAAGATATGGGTCCAGGCGCTTTGTATTATAATATGGCAAACATTTATTACAAAACCAACCAAGTTGCTAACGCAATCTACTATTACGAAAAAGCATTGCAGCTAGAGCCTAATAATAAAGATTATCAATTTAACTTGGCCTTTGCCAAACGCATGACTTTAGATAATATTGAAGTGCTGCCTAAAAGTATTGGACAAAAATTTAGGGATAATCTAATTCTTAAGTTTACCTATAATACTTGGGCTATTGCTGCGGTTAGTTTGGCTATTTTATTTGCTATTTTGTTTTTACTGTATCACTTTTCTTACCGCACAGGAAAAAAACGGTTTTATTTTATCACCAGTATTTTAAGTGTAATATTTGTAACCTTAAGTGTGTTTTTTGCGTATAAAAACTACAATTACCAGCAAAAAACGCAATACGCCATTGTTTTTGGTAGAACGGTTAAAGTAAACAGTGCCCCATCTAACTCCGGGGAAG
>JAUIAA010000071.1 GCA_030425715.1 Bacteroidia bacterium
ATATCAGCTACCCGTTATCCTGAAAAATTTGATGCAGAATTAGCAGAATGGATTGACTTTGGTTCAAGCCCGAGAGGTACCATTGCTTTAGATCGATGTAGCCGCGTAAATGCTTGGATGTTGGGTGCAGATTTTGTTTCGCCTGATAATGTTCACAATGTAATTAAGGATGTATTGCGCCATCGTATTGCGCTTAGTTACAAGGCTAGAGCCGAGGGTATTGGTGTGAATCAAGTGATTGATAAAATTTTAGAAGCGGTAGCGGTAATTGCTTAACCGTCTAGATAAACCCACTCTTTTTTAAAACCAATTACTTTTTTACCCTAATTGATGGAAGATAAAAAAACAAATAACAACATTTTTGTAAAGCTTGAAGATTTGTTGAGGTTTGAAGCACTAAACTCTGTTTTGAATTTTAAAGTAGGAAAGCAAAAATCGAACAGCGTTTTGGCAGGGCGCTTTGCATCGCGACAACGCGGACGAGGTTTAGATTTTGAAGAATCAAGACCCTATGTTATTGGAGATGATATTAGAAATATTGATTGGAAAGTAACCGCAAAAACAGGTGATACCCACACCAAAGTGTTTACAGAAGAAAAAGAAAAACCAGCTTTTATTTTTGTGGATCAATCTCCAACCATGGGGTTTGGATCTACGCATAAAACAAAAGCCAAAGTTGCAGCAGAATTAGCTGCCATTGCTGCATACAAAATTAAAAAAGCAGGCGATCGCATTGGAGGCTTGGTTTTTAAAGGAAAAGAATACGATTTAATTACACCCAAAAGGGACCCTAGAACGATTTTAAACTTTTTTCAAAAAATAGTAGATGCCAACGCTAAAATTTACAACCAAGAAACCTATGATTTTGGCAAAACACTGCAAGATATTACCAGTAAATTACAACAAATTATTACCCATGATTATTTGGTAATTATTATCAGTGATTTTCATCGCTACCATAAAGATATGATCCAATATTTAAGCGGATTATCAGAACATAATGACGTGATTTTATTAAAAATTGTAGATCCCTTAGAAGAAACGCTGTTGAAAGAAAAGTTGACTTTATCCAATCAAAAGTACCAAATTCAAGTTAACGGAAAAGACAAAAATTTACATCAAAAATTAGAAGAGGATTTTAGCAACAATTATAAAAAGTTTAAGTCGCAGGTGGAAAAATACAACATTCCTGTTTTTAAAATTAATACGGTTGAATCTGTAGAAGAACAATTATTAGCACTTTTTAGCACCTACAAAGCCAAATAATATGTTATTGATAAGTAAATATCTATTTCTTGTTTTACAAACGGCATCTAACAATACAGATACCATGCAATTAGGAGTATTAAAAGAGCCACCTCCTGTAGCTTTTACTTTTGATGCTATTGGTTGGAAAATTGTGTTTGCCTTATTACTTGTTCTAATTTTTTATATACTATATCGCTGGTACCAACATTACCAACATAATGCGTACCGAAGAGAAGCTATTGCCGAAGTACATTATTTAAAAACACAAACAAATCTGTCTTTAACCGATTACAGTACTTCGCTGTTCTTTTTACTAAAAAACACTGCCTTACAAGCCTATGATAAAAAAGAAGTTGCGGCATTAAAAGGAGATAATTGGTTGCAATTTTTAGATACCAAAGCAAAAGGAACATCCTTTGTAAAGTATAAAGATTTACTGGTAAACGCAACTTATAAAGGAAAGGTAGAGGAAAAAAGTAAGTCCCAAATCGATAACTTCACTGCAATGTGTATAAAATGGATAAAAAATCATGCCTGAAAATTTTCATTTTGCATATCCGTTAGTTGCCTTATTGGTACCCTTGCCTTTTTTGGTGTATTGGTTGCTTCCTGCCATAAAAAATAGAAGCAGCGCTTTGTTGTATCCCTACTTTCATCAGGCAGTAGAAGTTTCTGAACAAAAACCTAAAAAAGCATCCTATATAAAAAAAAGAAGCTTTTTGACCTGGATTGTTTTATATACCATTTGGCTATTATTACTAACAGCACTAGCTTCACCAGAATTGGTAGGAAAACCGCAAAAAAAAATAAAAACTGCTCGTAATTTTTTAATTACTGCCGATCTTAGTTTTAGTATGGCAAATACCGATTGGTTTATTGACGGAAAGAGAACCACACGTTGGGCAGCGGTTAAAAATATTATGAAGGACTTTATTATTGAGCGTAAAAGCGACCGTATGGGTTTGGTGTTTTTTGCAACCAATGCCTATGTGCAAGCACCTTTTACTTCTGATTTAAGAACCATACAAACCATGTTGGATGAAGCAGATGTAGGTATGGCCGGTCAAATGACAAATATTGGTAAAGCTATTGTTAAAGGATTAGATTTATTTAAGCGAGATACCATAAAAAGTAAAGTCATGCTTATAATTACCGATGGCGTTGATAGTGGTATGGAAATTTTACCTTTGGATGCAGCTGCCATGGCAAAGAAAGATTCTACGGTTATTTATACGATTGGTGTAGGAGACCCTGGTAGCTCTTCTTCTGATTTGGATGAACAAACTTTAAAAGACATTGCGAAATTAACCGGAGGAAAGTATTTTAGAGCTCAAGATACCGAGGCTCTTCAAAATATTTATACCGAATTAGACACCTTAGAACCTATAAAATATGAAGAGGAAAGTTTTACACCCAAAACTTTACTCTATTATATTCCGTTAGGAATTGCCCTAAGTTTGGGCTTTTTAGCAGTACTTGTAAATAATATAGGCTTAATTTTTAAACGATTTCAAACCAACTCTTGATGCAAGATTTTAAACATATTGATTGGGAAAAATTCCACTTTTTACGCGCAGAATACCTCTGGGTTGGAATTCCTATTTTACTGTGTGTGTTATTGGGTATCTTCTTTTTTAAGGAAAAGGTGGTTTGGAAAAAACATATTTCTAAAGAATTACAACCCTATGTGATTCAAAAAGGTACCGAATGGAAATCTCGTGCGATTCATATTTCTTTAATAATCTTATTTGGTTTGGCTTATCTTGCTTTTTTAGGTCCAACATGGAGCGAAGTTAAAGCACCAGCAAAAAAACTGGAATCTAAATTGGTTATTGCTTTAGATTTATCGCAAAGTATGTTGACCCATGATGTTTCCCCAAATAGGTTAGAACGTGCCAAGTTTAAAATTATTGACTTTTTAACAGCGAATCCAAGGGCAGAAACCGCTTTACTGGCTTACTCTGGAACCACACATACCGTAGTACCTTTTACAACAGATTATAAAATTATTTTAGACCAATTAGATGGTTTAAAACCTAGTATGATGCCTGTAAGAGGGACAGGATACGATGTGCTTTTCGAAACTTTAGATAGTTTGTTTACAGATAATAAAGCACAAGGTAGAATTTTAATTGCTACCGATGATTTAAATGGAATTCACCCAAAAAATGTTAGTGCTTTTATGCAGGAAAACAATGTAGACTTACAAGTTTATCCTTTTGCAACAGAATCGGGAGGAGAGATTCCTTCTTTTTACAATGCAAAATATGCACTGAAAGAAAAAGGGAAAACAATACCTACCGCATTAAACGACACCATTGCCAAACAGTTACAAACCTTAGAAAATGTTAACATTTTAACCGTAACTTTAGACAATAGTGATGTAAAACAATTGGCCAAAGAAATTAGTAAAAACTTAATTTTTACCGAAGCTCCAAAAAAAGAAGAAAACAATTGGCAAGATAACGGGTACTTTTTACTAATTCCGTTAGCTTTATTATTTATTTTTAGTTTTAGAAAAGGTTTGGCAATTTATGTGTTTATTGTTTTTATCGGACTGAGCTCTTGTACCAAAGAAAAAAAGGATACAAAAAGTAAAAAAGATGACTTTGCTTTTAAAGATCTATGGTATACGAAACCTTATCAAGGTCAGAAAGAATACGATAACAAAGACTACGCACAAGCAGCTAAAGATTTTAAAGATCCATTACGTAAAGGAACTGCTTATTTTAAAATGGGTGATTATCAAAGTGCTAGAGCAGCTTTTGAAAAGGATACTTCCGCGACAGCGAAATACAACTTGGGATTAACCTATGCCAAACTAGGCGATTTAAACAAGTCGAAACAAATTTTTCAAGAAATAGTATCGAGAGATTCGACCAATAACGATGCAAAAAATAATTTACTTAAAGTATCGCATGTAATGCAATCTTTAGATACAGTAAAAACAAAAAAAGTGCCAAAACAAGAAAAGGGTCTAGCAAAAAACAGAGAGAATAAATCACAGGAAGACCTTGGTGGTGGCGGACAAAAAGCGACGAAAAAGGACATGGAAAAATCGCGCTTGGAGGAAGAGGTTAGTACAGGTAAGCGAATAGGGAAAGAATCGGATGAAGTACCTGATAATTTTAAATCTGGAAAAGGACAAATTCCTAACAATATTTTAATGCGAAAAGTAGATGATGATCCTGCATTATTTTTAACCAAAAAGTTTAGATATCAAGTAAAAAAAGATAAAGTAATTAAAAAAGAAGCTCCTACATCATGGTAAGTAAAAAACATAGTCTCTTGCTTTTCTTCTTGCTACTTACTGCGCAAAATTATGCGCAAGAGTTGATAACGTATGTTACTTTAAATAAAAGTGAGGCTTATATTGGCGAACCGGTTCAAATGAGTATTTCTGTTTATAGCAGTACTTGGTTTACAAGTGGTATCAATATTGGAAATATTCAAGTAGAGGGTGCATTAACCACCTATTTTAGATCGGTAACACAGAGCAAGCAATTTAGTGGTAAAAATTTTGCTGGGGTAGAGTTTATCTACAATTTATTTCCTACCAAAGCAGGAGAAGTTACCATTCCTGCTATGCCTATACATGTAGAATCTCCAAAACCTGGAGGTTACCAAGGTATAAAACACACTATTCATACCAAAGTAAAAAAGCTAACTGTTAAGGATATTCCTTTAGGCTATGACCCGAACAACTGGCTTGTTTCTAGAAGCTTAAATGTGAGTGAAAAATGGAATACCTCGCTTAAAAAAATTAAAGTTGGCGATGTTTTACAACGTACAATTACCAGAAGTGCTGCGGGTACTTTGGCAGAATTTATTCCTGAAGTACGCTGGGATAGTGTTGCTGGTGTAAGTATATATCCAAAAAGACCTACGATTCATACGAATAAATCAAAAACAAGTGTTTCTTCAGATCGAGAGGAATCTGTAAATTATTTATTTGAAAAAGAAGGAGATATAACACTTCCGAAGATTGAATTTGTGTATTGGAATTATATTACCAACCAGTTTTACAAAAAAGTAATTGATTCGATAAATATTCATGTCGCTGCCAACCCAGATTTGAAAATGTTGGCAACTATGAAGAAGAAATTAAGCGAAGCATCAGAAGCTGAAAATGCGCCTGCCGACAAACCCTTCCTGATTTTAGGAATGACCGTAAAGCAATTTATTAAAGTGTTATTATTAACCTTGTTAGGTTTGTGGTTGTTATTTATAGCCATTAAATGGCTGGTAAAGTATTTTCAAAAAAGACACCAAACTTATGTGCATTCTGAACTTTTTGCATTTCATAAAGTTACGCAAGCACTTCATAAAAAAGATGTCACTTCTTTTTTTAGTTTAATTCCGCAATGGGTGCAAAAATTAGCGTTAGAAAAAGATACTTTTGATTATTTTATAGCGCATTATGGAACTCAGAATTTCATTACCGCGTATAATAATTTAAAGTCAGCAAAATTTAATACCGCGAAAACTCAAATCTCTTATGCAGTACTTTTAAAGGAATTAAAACTTTCAAGAGAGAATTACATAAAGCAAAAGAATAACGCAAAAGTAAAACAAAAAATAAATGTTTCTATGGATTGGCTGAATCCTAAAAGCTAGTAAATAGTAATAACCTCCAAATTGGTTAATTTTGATTTTAAAAGAAAACACAAATGGAATTAGTTTTTGCTACCAACAACCAAAATAAAGTAAAAGAATTGACCAAATTATTACCTGCCCATCTAAAAATTTTGAGTTTAAAAGACATTGGATGCATGGAAGATATTGCGGAAACAGAAGATACTATTGCGGGAAATGCCAAATTAAAAGCAGCACATGTAAAAAATAATTATGGTTATGATTGCTTTGCAGATGATACTGGCCTTATGGTAGATGCTTTAAATGGCGCACCTGGGGTTTACTCTGCAAGGTATGCTGGAGAAAAGGCTGATGCCGAACAGAATATGCAAAAGCTTTTAAATGAATTAAACGGTATTGAATACAGAAAGGCTCAATTTAAAACTGTAATTAGTTTAAAATTAGGAGAAAAAGATTACTTATTTGAAGGAATATGTAAAGGAAACATTTTATATAAAAAACAAGGGATTAAAGGTTTTGGTTACGATCCGATTTTTCAACCCTTAGGATATATACGTAGTTTTGCGGAGATGGATCTTGCTAAAAAAAATAAAATTTCACATCGAGCTTTGGCAACAAAAAAATTGGTTGCATTTTTAAATACCCTAAAACACTAATTATTTTTGTTTTTTAAGCTCGCGGTTTTTTTTGTATTGGTGTAGGAGCTTTCTGTTAAAATCGTATTCTGCCTGGTTTAGTTTTAATATTTTTTTTGGACTAAGTATATTTTTCAGATTTTTGTAATACTCCTTTTTAAGGTATACTTCTTCCGTATTATATTTCAAGATGCGATCCACATATTTTTGTGCATCCTCGTTACTAATGACATCAATACCTCCACTTTCCTTAATTGCCTTTAAATCTTTTTTGATATACTCATGTTTTAACTCCATCATTTTTTTATGATTGGCGTTGTATATTGGCCAAAACTTTTCTGCTTCTTTTGGAGTCAAATCCAATTGCTCAGTTAAATAAGCTGTTTTATAAGCTTTTAACTCTTCATATTTTGTTTTTTGGGCCTCTGCACTACTATATGCTACCAGTATAAAACAAAGGGATAAAAATAGATTTTTCATATTATTCTGTTTCAAGCATTAAATTTTCTAAATCTTCTTCGTTTAAATATTGTTGTATATCTTCTTGCGAAAAATTATTTAGAGCTATTAAATCTATGTCCTCTAAAGTTTCTGAAATTTCTTCTGTTTGAAAATGGATAAAACCATTATCCATCCAATTTTCAATATCCGCTGCAGAAATACTGTTTATATCAAATTGCTGTTTGTTGCTCCATTGTTGTACACCAAAAAACAGTAGAATAGAAGCTGCTGCGGCATAACTAGCAAATTTTAAAAATTGGACAGATCGTATTTTAGATTTCTTTTTATAGATTGTTTTAGATAGAACGATGGGTTCTAAATGATCAAAATACCCTTTTGGTATTTGATAACCTGTACTTTTTGTAGTTTTAGTTAAAATTTCATTTTCTACATTTTTAAAGTAAGAGTTAGGTACTTTAAATCCAGTTTCTTTATAAGGCTTATCAGATTCTAGAGGAAGTTCCAAATTTTGGAAATAACCATCTGGGACAGTAAACCCACTGTCTTTTAATTTTAATTGATCTAATATGTTCTTATTCTTTTTATTCACTGTTTATAAGACTTTTAAAATGTAAAAAGGTTTATTTATGTTCCTAAATATTCTTCAATTTTTTTTCTTGCATGATGGTAAGATGCTTTCAAGGCTCCTACAGAGGTTTCTAATATTTCGGCCATTTCTTCATATTTCATATCATCAAAATAACGCATATTAAATACAATTCTTTGTTTTTGAGGTAGGGTTATCAACGCTTTTTGTAATTGTAATTGAATTTCATCCCCATCAAAATAAACATCAGATTCTAATTGATTTATTTTTTGGTTTTGCAAAGTATCGATATCTATATTCCTCATTTTTGCAGCTTTGTTTAAATGAGTAATGGCTTCGTTAGTAGCAATTCTATACATCCAAGAATACAATTTGCTTTCTCCTTTGAAATTGCTAATATTTCTATATATTTTGATAAAAGTATTTTGCAATACATCGTCGGCATCCTCATGACTTATAACCATTTTTCTTATATGCCAATACAGTTTTTCTTTATATAGGCTTAGTAATTCCGCAAAAGCGCTATCTACCGTTTTGGGATTTTTAAGTTGGTCAATAAAAGGAGCTTCTTCTATCAAATTAATTTTATTGATTAGACTACTAAAGTAAGTAAAAGTTTAAAAACGCATGGCTATTTTTACATTTAACACCCTGCCGCTAAGATAATTTGGTACGGCAATAGAACGGTTGAACGATACATCTTTTACCCAAGTATTGGTAATGGTATTTTGTATATCAAACATGTTAAATAGCTCTAAACCAGCAGATAATTCTTTAAATTTATTTTTCCAAGGTTTATTTGCAGGGTTAAACGCATCTACAAATACATAAGATAAACCGATATCTGAACGGAAATAATCTTTTAATCTGTTTTGATACAAATAAGGGTTGGCATAGGAGGGAGACCCACCAGGAACACCTGTTTGGTACACTAAATTTAAATACATTTTAAGTTGCGGAAACTTTGGCATATAGTCTTGAAATAGCAATCCAAATTTTAGTCTTTGATCGGTTGGGCGAGAAATATAACCTCTATTTTCAATATTTTCTTTGGTAATTAAATAACCAAAACTAAACCAAGATTGCGTACCGGGTACAAATTCTCCATTAAGACGCACATCCAATCCTGCGGCATAGGCTTCTGCATTGTTTTTAGCCTCATATCGTATACGAACATTGTCTAAGGTATATGGATTTACATCAGTTAATTTTTTATAATAGGCATCGCTTACCAATTTAAATGGGCGACTCCACATTTTAAAGCTATAATCGTTCCCTAAAACAATTTGAATGGACTTTTGTGCTTTGACTTCAGGGTGTACCATGCCTGTAGCATC
>JAUIAA010000072.1 GCA_030425715.1 Bacteroidia bacterium
AAAAATTGGGGGATACAGGTAAGAAAATCCATACAGCTCGTTCTAGAAACGATCAGGTATTGGTAGATGTGCATTTGTTTTTAAAGGATGAAATCAAAGAATTGAAATCGTTGGTAAAGGAGTTGTTCGATTTGTTAATGGATTTATCTCATAAAAATAAAAGTATTTTATTGCCGGGTTACACCCATTTGCAAGTGGCCATGCCTTCCTCTTTTGGGATGTGGTTTTCGGCCTATGCCGAAAGTTTGATTGACGATGTTTATATGCTCAATGCAGCTTATCAAGTGGTAGATCAAAACCCATTGGGTTCTGCTGCGGGCTATGGAAGTTCTTTTCCTATAGATAGAGAAGCTACCACCAAATCGTTGGCATTTTCTACTTTAAAATACAATTCGGTGGCTGCGCAAATGAGTAGAGGAAAATCGGAAAAATCAGTTGCCTTTGCCATGAGCTCCGTTGCAGGAACCTTGTCTAAATTTGCCATGGATATTTGTTTGTACATGAGTCAAAATTTTGGATTTGTTTCTTTTCCTGATGAATTAACTACAGGTTCTAGTATTATGCCACATAAAAAAAACCCAGATGTTTTTGAATTGATTAGAGGTAAGTGTAATAAAATTCAGGCTTTTCCTTATGAATTAACTTTGATATCTAACAATTTACCAAGTGGCTACCATAGAGATTTACAATTGCTAAAAGAAAATTTAATTCCAACCATTCAAAACTTAAAAGCCAGTTTAGAGATGTTTACCTTTTCCTTAAAGGAGATTAAAGTAAAGACAAATATTGTGGAAGATAAAATATACGACTATCTCTTTAGCGTGGAAGAGGTGAATGCTTTGGTGCAAAATGGCACACCGTTTAGAGATGCCTATAAAATAGTAGGAATGAAAATTGAAGAAGGAAAATTCAATCCAGATAGAGCGGTAAGCCACACCCATTTAGGTAGCATTGGTAATTTGGCATTACAAGAAATTAAACAAAAAATGCAAAGTGCTTTGGCTTAGTTAGTTAAGGCGCTTTTCATGGCGTTAGCCTTTACAAGGCACTCTTCGTATTCTTTCTCAATAATAGACTTTGCCGTAATGGCACCGCCAACAGAAAAAGACAAATATTGTTTGGAAGCGTTGTATAAAATGCTTCTAATCACTACATTAAAATCAAAATCACCTTTTGGAGTGAAATAACCTACCGCACCAGAATATAGCCCTCTTTTGGTTTCTTCTTCCTGTTCAATAATTTGCATGGCAGAAATTTTTGGTGCACCAGTCATGCTGCCCATCGGAAACAAACTTTTTAAAATATCTATAGCATTGGTCTCTTTTGCCACTTGAGAAGTTACTGTAGAAATTAATTGATGCACTTGTTTAAACGAATAAACTTTGCATAACTCTTTTACCTGTACAGAACCTTTTAAGGCTGTTTTAGATAAATCATTTCTCACCAAATCCACAATCATAATGTTCTCTGCTCTTTCTTTTTCGTCTTGCGCTAATGCGGAAGCAATGTTTTGGTCTTCTAATCTATTTGCAGATCTTCTAGCAGTACCTTTAATGGGTTGAGAAATGATATTGCAACCTTGTTTTTTAACAAACCTTTCGGGAGAAGCAGATAATAAATATTGATCCTGAATTTTTAAAAAAGTAGCAAACGGTGGAGTTGAAATTGTGTTGAGTTTTTGATAAACATCTAATGCGTTTACTTGAGTATTGTTGGCATAAAACTCCTGACAAAAGTTAACCTCATAAATATCACCTCGATGGATATGCTCTAAAATATGCTTTATTTTTTTATGGTATTCGAACTCTGAAATTCTCGCTTGAATATTTAAGGATTTAGTAAAGGTTGTTTGTTTTTCTTTATTTTTAGTATTTAGAATAGTTTTTAAGTCACTTTCTAACTCAGAATGATACTCATTTAGATATTCAATTTTTAAAGTATCTCCTTTTAAAAAAAAGATTTTTTTTGGTTGTACAAAAAATAAGTCTGCAAAAGCCAAACCATCAAAATTATCAGAACTTAGGTGTTCAATATCGTTTTTTAAATCGTAAGTTAAATAGCCAAAAAGATAATCTTGAGTTTGAGATTGAAATGCCTTAAGTTTTTCAAAAGCATTTTTATAATTACTTGCCAATTTTTTATGTAATCCAACAGCTAAAATAGCATCATATTCATGGTATTTTTGTACAGAAGATTGCTCTTTGTTATTGGAATCTAACCAAAAAATCGTTTGAAATTGTTGCGCCCATAATAATAACTGCTCTTTAAAGATTTCAGGCTGATCAATTTCTATATTTTTGGTTATTCTCACTTTTTTAGCATAAAAAATGGTTATTGAAAAATAATCAAATTATTGCAATAACCATTACTGTTTTTATGTGTTTAAATATGTAAAGCTCTATCTTCGGTTGCAGCTAAGGCCGCTTCTTTAATAGCTTCTGTAAAAGTTGGATGTGCATGACTCATACGTGAAATATCTTCCGCACTTGCTCGATATTCCATAGCTACAACAGCTTCAGCAATCATATCTGCAGCACGAGCACCTACCATGTGTACGCCTAAAATTTCATCAGTATTTTTATCGGCCAATACTTTTACAAACCCATCTAAATCCATACTTGCACGACTTCTACCTAGAGCACGCATAGGAAATTGTCCTGTTTTATAAGCAATACCAGCTTCTTTTAATTGCTCTTCGGTTTTCCCAACTGCAGCCACCTCTGGCCAAGTATACACTACACCTGGAATTAAATTATAATCTATATGTGGTTTTTGACCTGCTAAAGTTTCGGCAACAAAAACACCTTCTTCTTCCGCTTTATGCGCTAACATAGCTCCTTTTACTACATCGCCAATGGCATAGATGTTTTTAGCTGAAGTTTGTAAGTGGTCATTCACTTCAATTTGACCTCTATCAGTAATTTTCACACCAGCTGCTTCGGCATTTAACCCATCGGTATAAGGACGTCGACCTACAGATACCAAGCAATAATCTCCTTTAAATTCAACTTCCTCGCCTTTTTTATTGTCCGCCTTTACGATAACTTCCTCGCCAATTCTTTCTACAGATTTTACTTTATGTGTAGTGTTGATTTTGAATTTTTGCTTTTTCAAAACCTTGGTCAATTCTTTTGAAAGACCTGCATCCATGGTTGGGATAATTCTATCCATAAATTCAACCACAGAAACATCTGCTCCTAAACGTTTGTAAACTTGGCCAAGTTCTAGTCCAATAACACCACCGCCAATAACGATAAGGTGTTTAGGAATTTCTTTTAACTTTAATGCCTCAGTAGAGGTAATGATTCTTTCTTTATCTATGTTGATAAACGGTAGGTTAGATGGTTTACTACCTGTTGCAATTATGGTATTTTTTGCTTCTATTTCAATAGTTTCTTTTCCAGAAATACTAATATGTGTAGCATCTTTAAAAGCACCTAATCCTTCATACACATCAATATTGTTTTTTTTCATTAAAAAATCAATACCCCCTGTAGTTTGATCAACCACCGCTTGTTTGCGAGCAATCATTTTTTCCAAATTCACTTTTAATTCTCCAGGAATTTCAATGCCATGCGCATCAAAATGTTTGATGGCATCTTCATAATGATGAGAAGAATCTAAAAGAGCTTTACTAGGGATGCACCCAACATTTAAACAGGTTCCGCCAAGCGTATTGTATTTTTCTATTATTGCAGTTTTCATACCTAGTTGTGCGCAGCGAATTGCAGCTACATACCCTCCAGGTCCAGAGCCAATTACGGCTACATCGTATGAATTCATAAGAATATTAAATTTTAATTTTGGATTACAAAAGTAAGTATATTTATATAATATTTAAACGGTTTAGACTATTGTTTTTATGGCTTTTGCCGAAGGGTAACGCCTTGATGAATATTTAGATTTTCTTAACACTTCAAAGTAAATTTTTATGCTAAATTAGGTACATGATTTGTATCACTAATAAAACTAAGAAATTATGACCACACAAGAAGTTGCCAACAAACTAGTTGGGTATTGCCGTCAAGGGCAATTTGAAGAAGCTATGAAAGATTTGTATTCTAATGATATTGTAAGTGTAGAGCCCGACGGTGCGCCGGTTAAAGAAGTAAGAGGTATTCAAGGAGTTATTGAAAAAGGAGAAAATTTTAATAATATGGTTGAAGAATTTCATGGTATGGAAGTTTCTGACCCAATAGTAGCGGATAACTTTTTTTCTTGTGCTATGAAAATGGATGTCACCTTTAAAGGAGCGCCAAGAAACACCATGGAAGAAGTTTGTTTATACCAAGTAAATGATGGTAAAATTGTTCGTGAAGAATTTTTCTTTACTCCTATGCAGGGATAATATACTAATGGCTGGGTGCTATTTTAGCAACCCAGCTCTTTTTAACAAGGCTTCAGCACTTGGCTCTTTTCCTCTAAATTTTTTATACAAAACCATTGGTTTTTCTGTACCCCCTTGGCTCAATATATTGTCTTTGAATCTCGAAGCAGTTTCTTTATCAAAAATACCGTTTTCCTTAAAAGCTTCAAAAGCATCAGCGTCTAAAACTTCGGCCCACTTATAACTATAATATCCAGAAGAATAGCCGCCTTGAAAAATATGAGAAAAAGCTGTGCTCATACAATTTTCGGCAACATCAGGGTAAAGCTCTGTTCCTTTAAAGGCATCTTTTTCGTAGTTTTTTACATTGGTAATTGCTGTAGGGTTTTTACCATGCCAAGCCATGTCTAATAAACCAAAGCTCAATTGACGTAAAGTAGCCATTCCTTCCAAAAAGTTAGCCGACTTTTTAATTTTTTCAACCAATTCCATGGGAATGATTTCGCCTGTTTTATAATGTTTAGCAAATAGGCTCAAAGCATCTTTTTCATAACACCAATTCTCGAACACCTGACTTGGTAGTTCTACAAAATCCCAGTAAACATGTGTACCTGAAAGGCTTGGGTAGGTAGTATTTGCCAGCATACCATGTAAAGCATGTCCAAATTCGTGAAATAAAGTAGTTACCTCATTAAAGGTTAGCAATGAAGGTTTGGTTTCTGTTGGCTTGGTAAAATTACAAACGATAGAAATATGTGGTCTTGAATTTTCATTATTTTTTTTCCATTGATTTTTATAGGAAGTCATCCACGCGCCGTTTCTTTTACCAGCTCTTGGAAAAAAATCCGCATAAAAAATTGCAATAAAACCACCTTCATTATTGGTAACCTTATACGTTTTTACATCGTCGTGATACTTATCAATAGTTAAAATTTCTTCAAAATTTAAATCGTATAATCTATTGGCTACGGTAAATGCGCCTTGTAAAACATTTTCCAATTGAAAATAAGGTTTTAACAACTCATCATCTAGATTAAAAAGCTGTTTTTTGAGCTTTTCTGAATAGAAAGCACCATCCCATTTTTGTAATTGATCTATACCTTCTTTTTTAGCAAGTTCACCAATTTGTTCAAATTCTAATTTGGCCGCTGGTTTTGCTTTAACAAGTAAATCATTTAAAAAAGATTCCACTTTTTCAGGGTTTTCAGCCATACGTTCTTCCAGTACAAAATGTGCATGGGTTTTGTAACCCAATAAATTAGCTCTTTGGTAACGTAATTTTACAATATTTAAAACAATATTTTGATTGTCTAATGCATTGTTTTGAAATCCCCTTTTACCAAAAGCTATTGCAAGTTTTTTTCTAAGTGTTCTGTTTTCGGCATAGGTCATAAAAGGAACATAACTAGGGTAATCTAAGGTAATTAACCAACCTTTTTTTCCTTTTTCTTTGGCTAACATTTTTGTAGCTTCTTTTGCACCATCAGGCAATCCAGCTAAATCAGCTTCTTTTTCAATATGTAATTCGTAAGCATTGGTTTCTGCCAAAATATTTTCGCCAAATTGCAAGCTTAACTTAGCAAGTTCTTTATCAATTTCTCGAAGTTTTTCTTTTTTTGTAGCATTTAAATGGGCTCCGTTACGTACAAAGCTTTTGTATTTTTTCTCCAGTAAAGTATGCTGTTCTGTATTTAAATCAAATGTTTCTTTGTTTTCAAAAACAGATTTCACTCTTTTAAAGAGGGCTTCATTTAAAATAATATCATTGGAGAACTCCGTTAAAATTGGAGAAATTTTTTGTGCAATTTTTTGGATTTCCTCATTGGTTTCTGCCGAATTCAAGTTGAAAAAAACACTAGAAATCCGATCTAATTTTTCACCAGAAAATTCTAAAGCTTCCAAAGTATTTTCAAAAGTTGGGGCTTCTTTGCTATTTGCAATGGCATCAATTTCTGCTTTTGCCATTTCAATGGCTTCCGCGAAAGCGATTTCAAAATGCTTATTTTTTATTTTAGTAAAAGGTGCAGTTTGATAAGCTGTATCAAAATCAGCTAATAACGGGTTTTGCATCATATTTTATGGGGATTAGAAAAAAATTACTGCTTGGCTTTTAGTTTTTCTGAAGCTGTATTTACCTTTAGTTTTAAAGCTTCTTTGTACAAAATAATTTTATCGAGTACACACTTATCTTGTGCGCCAATAATTTGCGCAGCTAAAATTCCTGCATTTTTGGCACCATCTAAAGCCACTGTAGCCACAGGTACACCTCCAGGCATTTGTAAAATGGAAAGCACTGAATCCCAACCATCAATCGAATTTCTAGATTTTACAGGAACACCAATTACAGGTAGGGGACTCATAGAAGCTACCATACCAGGTAAATGGGCAGCACCGCCAGCACCTGCAATAATTACTGCAATATCTCTTTTATGCGCATTAGTAGCATAGTCAAAAAGTTTTTCAGGAGTGCGATGTGCCGAAACAATATCTACTTCTGTTTGGATATCAAAACTTTGTAAAATAGTTATGGCTTCTTGCATAATTGGAAGATCTGAATCGCTTCCCATAATAATTCCAACCTTTGTCATGGCATGATAAAATTTTGTATTTTTAGTGGCTAAAGATAACACAAATATAACTTCCAACCCTTATGCAAATTCCATTATTTCATACCGTAGTTGCATGGATTTTAAAAAAAAGAAAGTATCAAATTGATATGTTTTTAGACTTTCCAGAGGATACACAAAAGGAAGTGTTATTTCATTTATTAAGTACTGCAAAGGACACGCAAATAGGAAGGAAGTACCATTTTGAAAGCATTAAAAATTACAAAACTTTTAATGAAAGAGTGCCTATACAACAGTATGAAACTATCGAGCCATTAATCGAACGATCTAGAAGAGGAGAGCAAAATATTTTTTGGCCTGAAAAAATACAATGGTTTGCCAAATCTAGTGGTACCACCAATGCGAAAAGTAAATTTATTCCGGTAAGTGATGAGGCCATAGAAGATTGCCATTTTAAGGCAGGTAAAGACATGCTTTGTTTGTATATCAATAACAATGAAGATACCGAGTTATTTAAAGGAAAAGGATTACGCTTAGGCGGAAGTAGTGCGGTGTATGAAGATAATGATACGTATTTTGGAGATTTATCGGCAATAATTATCGAAAATATGCCTTTTTGGGCAGATTTTAGTAGTGCACCCAGTCAGAAAACAGCTTTGATGGGAGAGTGGGAAACTAAAATGGATGCTATTATACAAGAAACCATTCATGAAGATATAACCAGTTTGGCTGGAGTGCCATCGTGGATGTTGGTTTTGTTAAAAAAAGTTTTAGATGTAACGGGCAAAGACAATATTTTAGAGGTTTGGCCTAATTTAGAGGTGTTTTTTCACGGAGGTGTAAATTTTCATCCTTATAGGGAACAATATAAAAAATTAATTCCGAGCGATAAATTTCAATACTATGAAACCTATAACGCATCAGAAGGTTTTTTTGCCATTCAAGATAAAAATAATAGGGATGAGTTATTGCTCATGCTTGATTATGGTATTTTTTATGAGTTTATTCCTATGGAAGAATATAATGGTGAAAACTCAAATGCCATTCCTTTAAGTGAGGTAGAATTACACAAGAATTATGCCTTAGTAATTACCACCAACTCTGGTTTGTGGAGGTATTTAATTGGGGATACAGTTAAATTTACTTCATTAAGTCCATATCGCATAAAAATTACTGGTAGAACCAAACATTTTATCAATGCCTTTGGCGAAGAATTGATTATAGAAAATGCCGAGGAAGCACTGAAAGTTGCTTGTGCAAAAACAAATGCAGAGATTTTGGATTATACCGCGGCACCTATTTTTATGGATGGAAACAACAAAGGAGCACATGAATGGATGATTGAATTTAAAATTGCACCAGAAAATATTAAGGTTTTTACCAAAGTTTTGGATAGTCATTTGCAACAAATTAATTCAGATTACGAAGCAAAGCGATACCTAAATCTGACTTTATCTTTACCCAAAGTACACCAAGCACCAAAAGGAATATTTTATGAATGGCTCAAGAGGAATAATAAGTTAGGCGGACAGCACAAGGTGCCTAGGTTAAGAAACGATAGAGATTTGATGGAGGATATTTTACAAGTAAAGAAAGAAATTTTGAACACCTTTGAGCTTGATGAGCCTACTGTAAATGAATAAAAATTATGGGTTGCTAAACAACTAACTTTTATACTAAATATTGTTTTCTACATCTTGAGAAACCCAAGCTTCACACAAAATTTTAAAATCTGAATTTTCATCTAGCACATCGGTAAAGGCTTTGTAATCTATCCATACAAACCCATCATTTCCCCAACTTTTCCCCCAAGAATTCACAGCTTTAAAAGCTTGCATCTCATCGTTGTAACCAACAACTAACATGGCGTGCGCACCATCTACCTTTTTAAATTTTCTGTAAATTGCGTTGTTGTTTTCGTCCAATGCTCCAAAATAATTATTGTCAATA
>JAUIAA010000073.1 GCA_030425715.1 Bacteroidia bacterium
ACCCAACAAATATGGTTATAATGACAATAAACAAAAAAGTCTCGAAACGAGTCCATTTTGCCATATCTTTAATTCGGAAAACCTTTTTGGTATACATATTATTTTTTTATGTCTTGTCTTTAAATATAGTTATAAATTTATTAGTCCTTTCCCAGGCTGAATTGTTACTTTGGTTTTCCAACCCTTTAAACCTTATAATTTTTATGCTATAAAAAAAGAGTGATTAAATCACTCTTTTATATTATTGTTCTTGCTTGAGTTTTTGTCTTAGTTCTTTGGCTTTGGCAGCAGCTTCAATATTTTTTTCAATTTTATGCCCAGGTCTGCTCCATTTTACTTTTTCTGCTTCTACAGTTGATTTTCTTATTTTAAATTTATTGCAGTCTTCCTCTTTTACTTTTTCTGTTGGAGTTAAGCCCAAAATAGAAAACATTTCAGTGTCTTTATCTTCCCCTGGGTTTGGTGTAGTTAATAGCTTATCGCCTGCAAAGATAGATGATGCTCCAGCCATAAAACATAGTGCTTGTGCTTCTGTGCTCATTTCTGTTCTACCTGCCGATAATCTAACCGTAGTTTTAGGCATCACAATTCTTGCAGTGGCTATCATTCTTATCACATCCCAAGATGGTACAATTCTTTCTTCTGCCATTGGTGTTCCTTCTACTGGAACCAAAGCATTGATAGGTACAGATTCTGGCTGTGGGTTTAATTTTGAAAGACTCAACAACATACCTACTCTATCTTCCACACTTTCTCCCATACCAATAATCCCTCCAGAGCAAACTTTTAAGGCTCCTTTTCTAACGTTCTCTAAGGTTTGTAATCTATCGTTATAACCACGAGTAGAAATCACTTCTTTGTAATATTCTTCCGAAGTATCTAAATTATGGTTGTAATAATGTAATCCAGCTTCTGCCAATCGCACCGCTTGACTTTCGGTAATCATACCCAAAGTACAGCAAACTTCCATATCCATTTTGCTCAAACCACTCACCATTTTAAGTACTTGTTCAAAATCATCACCTTCCTTTACATTACGCCAAGCAGCTCCCATACATACCCTTGAAGACCCATTATTCTTAGCTTTTTTTGCCATATGCATTACCGTTTCGTAAGGCAATAAATCATTTTTTTCAATATTGGTGTGGTATCTAGCAGCTTGCGGACAATAACCACAATCTTCAGGACAACCACCTGTTTTGATAGAAATTAAGGTACTTACTTGAATTTTACTTGGGTCGTGGTATTCGCGATGTACTTTTGCAGCTTCAAAAACCAACTCCATTAAAGGTTTGTTATATATTTCTAATATTTCTTCTTTCGTGTAGTTACTCATGATATATATAAGATGAATTAAGGTTCAAAAATAAGGAAACCTATTTGATTAATCTAAAGATAAAATAATACTTACTGCATTGCCACCAAAACCTACGGCATTGACCATTATTTTTTTTAAAGGTCTCGCTTCTATATTTTCTTGTAAAAATGGTATTTTAATAATTTGTTGCTTTTGTAGCATCATGATAGCCAACTCCATACTCAATCCGCCAGAGGCGCCTAAAGTATGTCCAATTTTCCATTTATTAGAAGTCAATAAAGGTGTGTGTTCTTGAAATACTTTTTTAATGGCATTGTGCTCAGATGTGTCTCCCTTAATGGTTCCAGGTGCATGCATTACCACGGCATCAATTTCCGATACATCGCAATTTTTTAAAGCCATTTTCATAGATTTTTGAAAACAATCTGCATTTGTTGAAATAGAAATATTGTGTTTTAGCGGTTCGGTTGCATAACCAAACCCATCGATTATTGCTAATTTTTCTTGTCCGTCATACTTTTCTAAACAAAAAACAGAAGCTCCTTCACCTAAAATCATGGTATTGCGCTTCTTAGAAAAATCTAAAGTTTTGGCAGGGTATTTATCCTTATTTTCTGCATAAATTTTTAAGGCCTTCATCTGGGCAACAGTAAAAGCTGTTAAAGAAGCCTCGCTACCGCCCGCAATAAATTTATCACTCATTCCACTACCAATCCATGCAATACCGTTTAAAATAGCATGTAACGAAGTAGAGCAAGCAATGGAATGGCTAATGGTTGGGCCAACACTCTGCAAATCGTGACCAACCCAAGAGGAAATATTACCCAAAGTAGTGGTAGGTGAACTTAAAGTGGAAGCTCTTCCATTTTTGTCTGTTAAATATTCTTGAAAATACTTTTCAAATAAATGGGTTGCTCCTCGTGAGGAACCTATATTGATACCTATATTTTTATCTTTCCAGTTGGTTTGTTCAAATGCTTTACGCGATGTGTAAATTGCCAATAACACAGATGGGTCTACATCTTTATAATGCTCATTTTTTTTTAAAGCATTTACTTTTTCCCAGTCTTTCACAGGAATTTTGCTTGCTAATGCTTCAAATTTGTCAAAAGAATATGAACCAAAAGTAGTGTCTTCTTGTAAATAATTTTTCCAAATTTCTTCGTAATCTGAGCCAAGTCCAGAAATGGACGCCATACTTTTTATTGCAATTTTATGATCCATTTATATCAATTCTAAACTTTTTTCAATTGTATCATATACTTTTTGTAACTCATTTGCTGTAATTACAAATGGCGCTAAAATGTATATGGTATTTCCTAGAGGTCGTAAAAACACACCATTTTCCATAAAAAACTGGAACAATTTATCTCTCAACTTTCCATACCTATCCATTTCAACATCCAAATCTAACGCAAATATCACTCCCAAAATACGCGTTGATTTTACTTTTGGGTGCTTTTTTATTTTATCAGAAAAAATTTGATGGGCTTGATTTACTTTTAAAATTTGTTCCTGAATTTCTTCAGATTGCAACAAATCTATGCTAGCGATAGCTGCACGGCAAACCAATGGGTTTGCAGAATAAGTATGCCCATGAAAAAAACCTTTTTTAATATCACTATCGTAAAAAGCAAGATAAACCTCTTCTGTACAAGTGGTTAATGCCATGGGAGCGATTCCTCCTGTTAACGATTTTGAAAGACAAATTATATCTGGTTGGGTTTGCATATACGCAGAGGCGAAATTTTTACCTGTTTTACCAAAACCTGTCATCACTTCATCTGCAATACACAAAACTTGGTGCTTTTTTGCAATTTTTAACAAGGCTTCTAAAAGCTCTGGCTTGTGCATTTTCATGGCTGCCGCGCCTTGTACCAAAGGCTCATAAATAAATGCGGCAACTTCTCCGGTTGACAATAATTTTTCAAATTGAGATATAATTTGTGCAATATTGTTTTCGTTTGGTACAGCAATTCTATCTACAGATAATAAAAATTCTTCAAACGGACCATTATACACCGAAAGTCCAGAAGCAGACATTGCACCAAAAGTATCGCCATGAAAGGCATCTTCAAAGCCAACAATTTTTGTTCTTTTTTCACCTTGATTAAAATAGTACTGCAGTGCCATCTTTATAGCCACATCTACCGAAGTAGAACCGTTGTCTGAAAAAAATATTTTTTGTTGATTTTGTGGTAGAATTTGCATTAGTTTTTCAGATAATTCTACAGCTGGCTCATGGGTAAAACCACTAAAAACAACCTGATCTAAAGTATCTAATTGCTTTTTTATCTCACTAGTAATCTGTTCGTTGCAATGCCCGTACATACAGGTGTACCAAGATGCAATTCCATCGATATAATTATTCCCTTGTTCATCGGTAAGTGTACATCCTTTTGCTTTGACTAATGGTAAATGATTGGGGTGTAACTTGTGCTGTGTTAAAGGGTGCCACAAGTGTTTTTTATCTCTTTCTGTTAATTTCATTTCAAATTTTCAAAGGTTGACCTCCAAAGATTGGCATATTTCGTAATTGTTTGTTGATCAAAATATTGCTCCTCCTCAATTCTACCTAATGTTTTAAGTTTGGTTTGTTTTGCTATAATTTCTTCGGTAGATTTATTTTCATTGCCACTAAAAACAATTCCTGCTACCTCAAAACCTTGTTGTTTTAAATAAAAAGCGGATAATAAAGTATGATTAATGCTTCCTAAATAATGTCGCGAAACCAAAATGATTTTATATTCTTTTTGAATGATATCTGCAATGGTATTTTTATCATTTAGAGGGACTAACAACCCTCCTGCTCCTTCAATTACCAAATGATTATTTGTTTTTGGGGCAATTATTTTTTCTACATCAATATGGATATCGTCAATAGCAGCTGCTGCATGTGGGCTCATAGGAGTTTGTAATGCATAGCTATTTTGATGGAATTTTGAACGTGTATTGGTAATGAGATTTTTTACTTTTAAAGTATCTGAATTTTCTAAATCTCCTGCTTGTATAGGTTTCCAATAATCGGCTTGTAAAGTTTCTACCAAAATAGCAGAAACAATTGTTTTTCCTACATCTGTACCAATTCCTGTAACAAAAAATTTACCCATTGTTTTCCTTAAAATTATCGACAAAAGTAGTCAATAATTCAAGAATTTCCTCAATTTGAGCCCTTGTATTGAAACTGTGTATACAAAACCGTAATCGCTCTTTTCCTAATGCTACAGTAGGTGATAAAATTGGTTTTACATCAAAGCTCTTATTCCTAATACTTTGAGCTGTAGATTTTACCATTTGATTATTGCCAAGTACACAGCTTTGAATGGCGCTGTTACTTTCAATAAAATAGGATGTTAGATTACAGATGGCAATTTGATGCTTAAAAAAATGAATGTGCTTTTTTAATTTTTCAATTTCATTCGTAGTTTGTAATTCTTGCACCGCAAACTGTATACCCAACACCTGGTGCAATGGCATAGCTGTGGTATAAATAAACGATCTAGAAAAATTGATTAAATACTGTTTCAATTGATTAGATCCCACAATTACTGCACCATGACTTCCTAAGGCTTTTCCAAAAGTGTAGATTCTGGCAAACACCTCTTTTTGCAAACTCAATTCGGCAACCAACCCTCTTCCTGCTCTACCAAACAAACCTATTGCATGTGCTTCATCTACAATAAGATAGATATTGTTTACCTTACAAAAACTAGACAGTTCCAACAAAGGAGCTACATCTCCATCCATAGAATAAACAGACTCTACTACCAGGTAAATATGGCCAAAACTATTTTTTCTTACTTGCGCATACTTTTTTTGTAATGATGTTAAATCGTTGTGTTTAAAACTGTATGATTTTGCATGAGATAATCTAATTCCATCTCTAATCGAAGCGTGACAAAGTTCATCATACAATACCACATCATCCTTTTGACCAATACAAGACAATAACCCCACGTTTGCATCATAGCCTGAATTATATAAAGTAGCCGATGCTCCTTCAAAAAAAGTAGCTAGTTCTTCCTCTAAATTGGCATGAAAATCAAAATTTCCCGACAATAATCTAGAGCCAGTACTGCCATTTTGTGTAGGTAGTGTTGCTAACTCTTTTTCTATTTTATTAGCGATATTTGTGTTTTTTGCAAACCCTAAATAATCATTAGAAGAAAAGTCTATCAAATTATGTGTTGTATATAAAGTCCTAAACGAATTATTTTCTTTTCGTTCTTGTAATTTTTTATCTAATTTCTCAGGGAATTTCATTGGAATTGTAATCTTCTAATTTATGGTAGCTACTGATTTGTTTATGCTTTTTATATATTTTACATGTACCATAGTAATACCTAAAAATACCATAAAATAACAAATGAACAGTAATTGCATGCTATTAATTCCTGTCCATGCTGTAAACTTTGCAGGAAAAATTAGTAACAACTCAGAAAATACAACAGAGAGTATGTAAAATAACCATTGCCAAAATTTTATTTGGTTAGATAAATAAATCCATATAAAAGGCAGGTACATGCCTAAAAACAACAAATGCAACCAAGCAATTAAAATAAACCTATTATTTGTTACTAAATTGGCTAAAACTGGAAAAGCACCTAATACATTTATTAAAGCAATGATGAATAAAACCACGTAAAATAATTTAATAGGTTTTTGCGCATTACCAACAGCACTTATCATTTTAATTAAAATTCCTAAAATAATTGCAGCACCAACTCCTCCAAAAAAGTTAATCCAATAATTGTTAAAACTATAATCTAAAGAGTGACTGTACAACAATACTAGTCCTGTAACGATGATAATTACTTGTGATTTTGAAAAGTTGTACTTTATTTTTTCACCAAATAGTGCCAATAACCAACAGAAATAAACCCCAAAAAACTGAAAATGTAAATAGAAAAATATAGCCTGTTGGTACCATGGTGATGACTTCATATTAAATGCCATTAATGGGCCTAAAGCATAAGGACCTAAGGAGGACAAAAAGTGCAAGATAATTCCTGCTTTTACCAAAGTATTTATGGGGTTCTTTTTGTTTAAATTTTTCCAAAGTCTTATTAGTAAAATATAGCTTAGCCATAAATGGATGGTTGAAAAAATAATAGAATACAAAGCATAACCTTGTATTATAAAAGCAACCATCATTGCATACATAAAAACCTGTAATACAACAAAATACTGTTTAGTTACTTTATTCATTTTTAACGTAAAATGCTGCCAAATCAGCAAGAACATGGCATTAAAAACCAAGCCTAATAGCATCACATGTGAGTGAGAATGCAGTACGTTTTTGAAAGGAAAGTTACCAATCCCTCCAGTAAAAGCGTACCGTAACACTAGACCTATAAATGCTCCGATAATTCCAAAAGATAATGGGTATATCCAAAGTTTTTTGATTGACATATTCAAATATAATTCAATTACAGCAAACAATATGTAGCATTTTATTTTAAACTTGATTTGTTTCCTTGCTTTGAGTTTTATAGCAAATTCTATTTATCTTTCTAAGTACAGGGTACAAAAATTATTGCTAAAAAAAGGGCTATTAAACTTATCAACAATTAACATTTTTTTGTCTTTTCTGCTGTAACTTTAAGTCATCAAACTCATGGATTATTCTTCTTTAGGTTCGATTTCTAATCATTTTATCGTCAAAACTATGCCATACATCAAAGGGAGAGGTGCGCAACATAATACGCACAATCGTTTTTTACAACACGAACATATTGTGAGAGATGACTTTTTGAATTATTGCGAAAGGGAAAACGAAAAAGCAGATACTAACAAAACTACTTATTTAAAAGTATTTCCTAAAACCATTTTAAATAAAGTGACTAGTACCGATATTGGTATGGCATATTCCATGAATCCATATCAAGGCTGTGAACATGGTTGTATTTATTGTTATGCTAGAAATACACATGAATATTGGGGCTACTCTGCTGGATTAGATTTTGAACGAAAGATTTTATACAAAGCCAATGCTCCAGAATTGTTAGAACAGAAACTTCGAAGTAAAAATTGGAAGCCAAAAAATATTATGTTCTCTGGAAATACAGATTGCTATCAACCCATAGAAAAGAAGTTAGAAATTACTAGAAGTATGTTAGAAGTGCTACTGAAATTTAAACATCCATGCAGTATAATTACCAAAAATGCTTTGATTTTACGTGATTTAGATATTTTAAAGGAGATGAATAAGTTAAACCTGATAAATGTAAGTATTTCTATTACTTCTTTATCAGAAGAAACCAGAAGAGTTTTAGAACCGAGAACAGCTTCTATTAGTAAAAGGTTAGAAACTGTTCGTGTTTTATCCCAAAACGGAATTCCTGTTAACGTAATGATGGCACCAATAATTCCTGCTATTAATAACCATGAAATTTTTAATTTGGTAAAAAAAGTAAGCGAACTAGGGGCTAAATCTGCAGCTTATACCATAGTTAGATTAAACGGAGCTATTGGCGAAATTTTTACCAATTGGGTGCAAAAAACTTACCGTGATAGGGCGGAGAAAATTTTGCATCAAATAGAAGATTGCCATGGTGGTTCTTTAAACGATTCTCGATTTGGAAAACGAATGCGTGGTGAAGGAAAGATTGCAGAACAAATTGCAATGCAATTTCGTTTGGCTAAAAAATTATATTTGAAGGATAAACATCTACCTCCATTAGACTTTTCTAAATTTGACAAGTCCCAAACCAATCAAATAAGCTTGTTTTAAAGTAAAAACGCCGAACCATGTTCGACGTAATATATTTTAAGCTTCTCCTGTTGGACCAAAACTCATAGGAATTGGTGGTTGTTCAAAATCTTTAATTTGTCCGTAACTATTTTCAAACCTTTCCACATTATCTGCCAAAGCTTTTAAAAATCTTTTGGCGTGTTGTGGTGTTAAAATAATACGCGATTTTACTTTTCCTTTAGGTCTTCCAGGCATTACTCCTATAAAATCGACTACAAATTCTGAAACAGAATGGTTAATAATTGCCAAGTTTGCATATGTGCCTTCAGCTACTTTTTCGTCAATCTCAATATCAAGATTTTGTTGTTTTTTATCTTCTGCCATCATAATATTTTAAAAGAAAAGGCGTACCGAAGTACGCCTTGTAAATTAATTTTCCATTTCTTCTTTCAAGCCTACAATAAGTTTATCGTAATCTCTCATACCAGTACCTGCTGGAATTCGTTTACCCACAATAACATTTTCTTTTAAGCCTTCTAAGTAGTCTTCCTTACCGCTTACTGCAGCTTCGTTTAACACCTTAGTTGTTTCCTGGAAGGAAGCAGCCGAAATAAATGATTTTGTTTGCAATGAGGCTCTGGTAATACCTTGCAAAATAGGTTCTGCAGTTGCAGGAATTGCATCACGAGCATCCACCAATTCTTTATCATTTCTACGTAATAATGAGTTCTCATCACGTAACTGACGTGCAGTTATAATTTGTCCAGCTTTGAGAGTAGTTGAAGCCCCAGGGTTTTCAATCACTTTCAAACCGTAAA
>JAUIAA010000074.1 GCA_030425715.1 Bacteroidia bacterium
ACCCCTAAAATATTAAAAAACTCTCAAGAATATATTTCTGAAAAATATAATGTACCCCATAACCATATTGATTTTGTTTTTCACGGAGGATCAGGCTCTACTGTGGAAGAAATTAGAGAAGCAATTGGTTATGGTGTAATAAAAATGAATATCGATACCGATTTGCAATATGCATACATGACTGGAATTAGAGATTTTATGGCAAAATATACAGACTATTTACAAGGCCAAATTGGTAATCCAGAAGGAGAAGATGTTCCGAACAAAAAGTACTACGACCCTAGAAAATGGGTAAGAGAAGGTGAATTAGCGTTTTCGAAACGTTTAGAACAAGCATTCCAAGATTTGAACAACATCAATACGCTTTAAATAAATAAGGAAAATCAATATAGGTTGGTTTTCCTCTTTTTTTTCTAACTTGCCAGCCATTTTTAGCATTAAAAATGGGAATAAAATGAACATCCTAAAATAAAAAATATGAGTTCTTGGTTTAAAAGAAAGAATAAAGGGATTCAAACCCCAACAGAAGATAAAAAAGATGTACCAAAAGGACTTTGGTATAAAACACCTAGTGGTAAAATAATTGATTCTGATGACTTAAAAGAACATTTATACGTAAGTCCAGAAGATGGTTATCATGTAAGAATAGGTAGTGCAGAGTACTTTGAAATATTATTTGATGATAATAAATTTACAGAATTTGATGAGAAACTCTCTGCAAAAGATCCACTAAAATTTGTAGATACAAAAAAGTATACCGAACGTTTAAAAGAAGCGCAAGCAAAAACCAATTTAAAAGATGCAGTAAGAACCGCAGTAGGGAAATCATTAGGAAAGGATTTGGTAATTGCAGCAATGGATTTTGCATTTATTGGAGGGTCAATGGGTAGTGTAGTTGGAGAGAAAATAGCGAGAGCAATTGATTATGCTATAAAAAAAGAGTTGCCTTTTTTAATGATTTCTAAATCTGGTGGCGCAAGAATGCAAGAAGCATCCTTATCTTTAATGCAATTGGTAAAAACATCGGCAAAATTAGCACAATTGGCAGAAGCCAAGTTACCATATATTTCTTTGTGTACAGATCCAACAACGGGTGGAACAACTGCTTCTTATGCAATGCTAGGCGATATTAATATTGCAGAGCCTAATGCTTTAATAGCTTTTGCTGGCCCTCGTGTGGTAAAAGACACTACTGGTAAAGATTTACCAGCTGGATTTCAACGTTCAGAATTTTTATTAGAGCATGGGTTTTTAGATAAAATTGTAGAGCGTAAAAACTTAAAAGAACAGGTAAACCTATATATCGATTTGATTCAAAACAATCCTATTCGCAGTTAGGTTAAAAATTAAGACAATAAAAAACTCGTTAAGAAATGAACTTAACGAGTTTTTTTTATCTATTTGAAAAAGTATTTTTACAATGCAATACTATTGCTAAAACCTGCAATAATTACTTCTATTTTGTTGTCACAAGTACCATCGCCATAATCTAAGGTAATAGTATGTTTATTTTTAATTTCTAAAATACCTTGGGTAAATAATTTGCAATCCATATCCTTTTTTAAAGGCTCTATAACGGTAAGCGTACTTTTTTTACCATTGGCATGTATAGTAGTTCTCGTACCAGAAATTAAATAAACATTGTCTTGCCAAGTAGAAGTATTATGCCCCTCAATACATTCTCTTACTCTGTTTTCTACAATATGTGTTTTGGTGTTGTTTTCCCAAGTTATAGTAATATCTCTATAAATATTTGCTATAGGGTTTTGATTTGAAGCATTTTTTATATGTGTTTTTTGCTGCTCGCCTTCAATTTTATTATGGTTGAAATAAAAGTTTTCGTAGCGATATTCTAAAAACAGCTCTTCAGATTCTTTATTATATTCAATTTCCATGATAATCTTTCCTTCTAAAAAATTACTTTTATAAGTAGTACAACCCTCTCCAAAATCTACGGTAGCAGTAATGGTATTATCACTATGCGATTGTGCAGTAACAGTTACACACTCTGGTAAATAGTTGGTTTTTTCCGCATTTTTTTTCGAAGATTTTTTGTTGGCATAAGAATTTTCAACTTGGTAAAAAGCATTTTCAAGAAGATCATTAACAGTTTCATTGATTTGATCAATTTCCACCTGTTGTTTGGCATTGTTCATATCATTGGCAGCACTGTCTTCTCCAACACTATCTTCTGAATTACAGCTTGTTAAAAATAAAACAATTAAGTAGCTCCATAGGAATTTCTTAAGTAGGGGAGTACTTTTAAATGGTTTCATAGCAATTATTTTAATAATATTGTTATGATATAACGCATTTATAGTCATAATATTATACAATTTAAAAAGCATTGCCAAATCAAATATTAATAGTATCTTTGCCGCCTAATTTACAATTAGTACATAAAAATTATTAATTAAAATTTAATGTTAGCATGTATTTAACAGCAGAAACAAAAAAAGAAATTTTTAAAAAACACGGAAAATCTGATACAGATACAGGTTCTCCAGAAGGGCAAATTGCACTTTTTACACACCGTATTAACCACTTAACAGGTCATTTAAAAAATAACCGTAAAGATTTTAATACACAACGTTCATTAGTAAAGTTGGTAGGTAAACGTCGTAATTTGTTAAACTATTTAATTAAAACCGATATTACAAGATATCGTGCAATAATTAAAGAACTAGGTTTGAGAAAATAAATAATAGAGAGGCTTTGTCCTCTCTTTTTTATTGTATCAAATTTAACATTCAAAAAAGTCAGAATATTGGTTTTTTTGAATACATTTACAATAAATCTTAGAGATTTAAAAATCTTAAAAAACACTAGAGTAATTCATTGGCAAACTATTCTCTTTCTAGAGAAACAACACAACTACAAATGTTTAACCTATGAATTAATTAGTATGCTTACAATATATTGGCATACACAAAAAACAAATTATGATTCCAAAAGTTTTTAGAGAGGTCATTGACCTTGGAGACGGTAGAGAAATTTCTATCGAAACCGGAAAATTAGCTAAACAAGCGCATGGTAGCGTTGTAGTACAATCGGGAAAATGTATGCTTCTGTGTACAGTTGTTTCCAATTACAAACAAAGTGATGTAGACTTTTTACCCTTGACGGTAGATTACAGAGAAAAATTTGCTGCTTCAGGGCGTTATCCTGGAGGTTTCTTTAAAAGAGAAGCTAGACCGAGTGATGGTGAAGTTTTAACAATGCGTTTGGTAGATCGCGTTTTACGACCGTTATTCCCAAAAGATTACCATTCTGAAACGCAGGTGATGATCCAATTAATGTCTCATGATGATAATGTGATGCCAGATGCTATGGCAGGTTTGGCAGCTTCTGCAGCGATTCAATTGTCCGATTTTCCATTCGAATGTCCAATCTCAGAAGTTAGAGTTGGCCGTATCAATGGTGCATTTATTATCAACCCAACCAGAGCACAATTAGAAGAGTCTGACATTGACATGATGATTGGTGCTTCTGCAGATTCTGTGATGATGGTTGAGGGAGAGATGGATGAGATTTCTGAAGAAGAAATGACCGAAGCAATTAAGTTTGCACATGAAGCGATAAAAGTACAATGCGCTGCTCAAGTAGCATTGGCCGAAGCCTTTGGCAAAAAAGAAGTGCGTGAGTACGAGCCTGAACGTGAAGATGAAGATTTAGCTAAAAAAATTCACGATATGGCATACGATAAAGTATATGCTGTTGCCAAAGCAGGTTCTGCAAAACATGAACGTAGTGCTGCATTTGCTGAAATTAAAGAAGAAATAAAAGCAACATTTTCTGATGAAGAATTAGAAGATGTTGGAGGATTAATTTCTAAATATTACAACAAAGCTGAAAAAGCAGCGGTTAGAGATTTAACCCTAAATGAAGGATTGCGTTTAGATGGTAGAAAAACAGATGAAATTAGACCTATTTGGTGTGAGGTGGATTACTTACCTTCTACACATGGTTCTGCCATTTTTACACGTGGAGAAACACAAGCTTTAGCAACGGTTACTTTAGGTACCTCTAGAGAAGCAAACCAAATAGATATGCCATCTTATGAAGGCGAAGAGCGTTTTTATTTACACTATAACTTCCCTCCTTTTTCAACGGGTGAGGCAAGACCAATTCGTGGTACATCTCGTCGTGAGGTAGGACATGGTAATCTAGCACAACGTGCTTTAAAAGGGATGGTTCCTGAAGATTGCCCTTATACTGTTCGTGTAGTTTCTGAAGTATTAGAATCTAATGGGTCGTCTTCTATGGCAACCGTTTGTTCTGGAACTATGGCCTTAATGGATGCTGGTATTCAATTAAAAAAACCAGTTTCTGGTATCGCAATGGGATTAATTTCTGACGCAGATTCTGGTAAATATGCGGTTTTATCTGATATTTTAGGAGATGAAGACCACTTAGGAGATATGGACTTTAAAGTAACGGGTACTGCAGATGGTATTACGGCTTGTCAAATGGATATTAAAGTAAAAGGACTTTCTTATGAAATTTTGGTGAATGCTTTAAAACAAGCTCGTGAGGGTCGTTTACACATTTTAGGAAAATTAACCGATACAATTGCAGCTCCAAAAACAGAAGTTAAAGAGCATGCGCCTACTATGGTTACAAAGCGTATTCCTAATGAGTATATTGGAGCGTTAATTGGTCCAGGTGGTAAAGTAATTCAAGAATTACAAAAAGAAACAGATACTACCATTGTTATCAATGAAGATCCAGTGACGGAAGAAGGTATTGTTGAAATTTTAGGAGTTGGTAGCAAAGGAATTGATGCGGTATTGGCTAAAATTAAATCAATTACTTTTAAACCACAAAGAAATAGTGTTTATGAAGTAAAAGTGGTTAAAATTTTAGATTTTGGAGCAGTAGTAGAATATGTGGAGGCACCAGGAAACGAAGTTTTATTACACATTTCGGAATTGGCTTGGGAAAGAACCAACAATGTTAGCGATATTTTAAAAGTTGGGGATGTTCTTGATGTAAAATACTTTGGTGTGGACCCTAAAACTAGAAAAGAAAAAGTTTCTAGAAAAGCATTATTACCGCGTCCTGAAAGAAAGGAAAAAGCAGAATAATATTTAGTTATATATTGCGTTTTATACAACCTCAAGAATATTTCTTGAGGTTTTTTTATACCCTTTTGTAACATTTGGGTTACTTATTACGTATAACTAAGTACATGACTATTATTAATTAAATATAAATTGATGAGACAACTAAAAATTACAAAACAGGTTACCAACCGAGAAACAGCCTCCCTAGATAAATACTTACAAGAAATTGGAAAGGTAGATTTAATTACTGCCGATATGGAAGTGGAGTTAGCACAACGTATCAAAGCGGGAGACCAAATAGCTCTTGAAAAATTAACCAAAGCAAATTTGCGTTTTGTGGTTTCTGTTGCTAAACAATACCAAAATCAAGGATTAACTTTACCAGATTTAATTAATGAAGGTAATTTAGGATTGATCAAAGCAGCAAAGAGATTTGATGAAACCCGTGGATTTAAATTTATTTCTTACGCGGTTTGGTGGATTCGTCAGTCTATTTTACAAGCTTTAGCAGAACAATCTAGAATTGTAAGATTGCCATTAAATAAAATTGGTTCTATCAATAAAATCAATAAAACTTTTGCAAGATTAGAACAAGAAAATGAAAGACCACCATCAGCAGAAGAGATTGCGAAAGAATTGGACATGACCATTAGTGATGTAAAAGAATCGATGAAAAATTCTGGTCGTCATGTCTCTATGGATGCTCCATTGATTGAAGGAGAAGATTCTAATTTATACGATGTATTAAATTCAGGAGAGTCACCAAATCCAGACAAAAAATTATTACACGAATCCTTAAAAGTAGAAATTTTAAGAGCATTAGAAACCCTAACACCAAGGGAAGCAGATGTAGTTAAATTGTATTTTGGTTTAGGAGATGCGCACCCAATGACTTTAGAAGAAATTGGAGAAACTTTTGATTTAACTCGTGAAAGAGTGCGTCAGATTAAAGAAAAAGCAATAAGAAGATTAAAACACACTTCAAGAAGTAAAATTTTAAGAACCTATTTAGGTTAGCAATAGAGAATACTTTTATATAAAACACACCACTTTAAAAGTGTGTAAGTTAAAAATAATCTAGGTCAGACTTTAACTATTTAAGTCTGACCTTTTTATATATAGCTAGTTAAGTAATACCTTTAAAACAAAAAAATCACTTATTATTTTTTAATTCTTTAATTCTAATATTTCTAAACTCCAACTCAGAGCCATGCCCTAAGAAGGCAATATGTCCTTTATTTCTTCTTAAACCAGGATGGTCTTTACCATCAAGTGTGCCATTTTTCGCTGCTTCTTTCATATTTCCATCTAATATAACCGTACCGTTTAGTGTAACTTTAATACGATCTCCATTAACAATTACTTCTTCTTTATTCCATTCGCCCAAAGGTTTTAAATAGCCTCTTTTAGCGGCAATGATACCGTAAACTGAACCATGGTATTGCCATTCTTTTAAATTGGCATAAATATCTGCTGTATTGTCTAAAATTTGCACTTCTTTTGCAACATATGCAGCATCTCCATCTAAAGGAGCATGGATACCCAAACCATTGTTTGCACCTGGGGTTAGTTTAAACTCAAATCGGAAAACAAAATTTTCATATTCTTCGGCAGTATATAAGTTGCCATGCCCACCGTTTTTAGGACGAACCACTATTTTTTGATTTTCTACCAAATAATCGGTTTTATTACCAATAAAGTGAGCTAAGTCCTTCCCGTTAAAAAGTGATTGAAAACCTTCTTTTTTCTCTTCTTCGCTTAGCATATCATTACCAGAAGGAATTTCTTTTACGTATACGTTTCTAAATCCTAAATCTTCTCCATGTGCCTGTAATTCAATTGCTTCCTTGGCAAAAATAGCTTGTTTTCTATCCCAATAATTCTCTAAAATTACATTGTCGGTTACCAAAACTCCATTTAAGTGTACGGTAACACGGTCTCCAACCATTTTAATTCTAAAAGTATTCCACTCATTAATAGGATTATCGGCTACAACTAAAGGCTTGCTTTCGTGTTTTTGGTTATTATACAACCCTCCACTTCCAACTTGGGCGCCAACATCTGTTCTTGCAACATCCCAAATTTGAACTTGTGGAGTTCCTCTTAAATAAATCCCACTATCTCCACCATTGGTAATTTTCCAATCTACCAACATTTCAAAATCTGCATAATCCTTTATAGTACAAATATTATTATAACCTTCTCCTTTAAAGCCAATTACTCCATCCTTTACAAACCAGTCTTTTAGCATCTGGGCATTTGCTTTTGCCTGTGCCTGTGTCAATTGTTTGCTAGACATTTTCGCTCTAGCTATAGGATTTTCCACCAAACCTTCCCAGCCAGTTAAGTCATTGCCATTAAAAATTGGAACAAATCCAGGTTCTTCAGACATGTTATCTAAAAATTCTTTAATGTCAATTTTGATGTACTGGCTATCTGGTCCCGTTAATTTTTCGGCACTTTTTGCTACAATATCTCTTACTATTTTTCCTTCAAATTTTTCGCTTGAATTTGGTGTAGGCAAAGCAATTTTAATTGCCGATTGCGCTGCAGCGGAAGTAACTTGAGCATCTTCAAGATAAGAACCTACAAAAACTAAGGATAAAAATGTTTTTACATTACCACAAGCATAGATCAATTGCTTTTTTTCAGCGGTATTTGCCACTAAGCTTTCTGTTTTACGTAAAAGCAATAATTTTTGATCTTCGGTTTGCGTAGATTGAATTACTTTTTGAAAATAAGTTTGAAAGGCTAGACCTCTTATTTCACTATTTTTTGCGTTTTTAATAGCCTGAAAAAGGTAAGGAATGGCATCGTCATTCCGCCATTCTGCTAAAGCTAAAATTGCCGATTTTTGCTGTAAAACCTCATTGCTTTTTAAACTAGAAGTAATCACTTTTAGCGATTCCTTGTTTTGTAAAGCAGGTAAAACAGGTAAGTATTTTTCTTTCCATCTAGTTTGATTAAAAGCTTTTAAAACAGTACTAGTAGGTTTGTTTTCACTTTTATCAATTACGGCAATAATTGCCTTTTGCGTATTGGCAATATCACTTTCATTGGTGGTATTTTCTAATAAGTTTAAAAGGTCTGATAAATTATCAGTGTTGGATATAGATGGCAAAGCACTATAAATAGCTGCATTTAATTTGCTATCCTTTTTATGCAATAAAGCCAAAGCAGTATTAAACTGAGAAGTAGCATTTCTAGCAGACCAAACATTTACCAAAACCGTTTTTCCTTGGGTGTTTAACTCATTTAAATGTGCAGCTAAACTTTCGGAATCTTCTGTATTGCAAATCCTTAATAAAGATTCTTGTACAGCAATTAGTTCGCTTTGGTTCGTTGTATTTTTTAGAGTATTTATCAAAACAGGTATAGCTTTTGTTTTGTCTTGATAGGCTAATGCCTTAATACCTGCAATTTTTACTTCTGAATTTGTGCTTTGAACAGCAGGAGTAATACATTTATCAAAGACATTTGAAGATTTATTTTTTTGGAGTAAATAAAGTATTTGAGGTTTTGTGGCATCATTGGCTTTTTGATATGCTTTTACCCATTGATTTCTATTTTCATCCGATAAATTATCTATTGCAATATCAATAATGGTTCCCCTATAATCCTTATCAGAATTACCCATTTCTTTAATTAAAGTTTTGGTAAAAGAGGTTCCTGTATTGGTATTCAAAATTTCTACCCCAGCACTTCTAAAATGTAATTGATTAGATTTCTTGCAGTTCTTCATTAAGGCTTTTCCT
>JAUIAA010000075.1 GCA_030425715.1 Bacteroidia bacterium
TACGCGATTAACCCATAGTTTAGAAGTTTCAGTAGTGGCAAGAACCTTGGGTAGAATTGTTGGAAAACACTTACTTCAAAAATATCCTAACTTGCAAAAACTTGGATACCAAGTAAACGATTTTGGAGCTATCGTTGCGGCCGCTGCCATTTCGCATGATATTGGTAACCCTCCTTTTGGACATAGCGGAGAAAAAGCCATTGGGGAGTATTTTAAAAGCGGAAAAGGATTGGTATTCAAGCCCGAGCTTAGCGATGCACAATGGCAAGATTTAATTGATTTTGAAGGAAATGCCAATGGTTTTAAAATATTAACCGAAAGCAAAAACAATATAGATGGCGGACTGCGATTATCTTATGCTACGCTAGGAGCTTTTATGAAGTATCCTAAAGAATCTTTGCCTAAAAAACCTACCAATCATATAGTAGATAAAAAATATGGCGTATTTCAAAGCGAAGTGGCTTTTTTTGCTGAAGTTGCCAACGAACTAGGCTTGACCAAAATTAGAGAAGGCAATTACCTAGCCTATAACCGCCATCCGTTGGCCTTTTTAGTAGAAGCTGCGGATGATATTTGCTATACTATTATTGATTTTGAAGATGGTATTAATCTAGGATTGATTTCTGAAGATTTTGCCTTAGAATATTTAATCAATTTGGTAAGAGATACTATCCATACCAAAAAATACCATGCTTTAAAAAATACCAAAGACAGAATTAGCTATTTAAGAGCTTTGGCTATTGGAAATTTAATTCAAGAAGCTGCACAAATTTTTATTAAAAATGAAGATGCTATTTTAAAAGGGACTTACCAACTTTCACTTTTAGAAAAAAGCAAATACGAAGCACAAATCAACGATATTTTAAAAATTAGTATAGAAAAAATATACAAAAGTAAAGAAGTAGTTGAGAAAGAAATTGCTGGTTATCAAATAATTGCAGATTTACTACATGTATTTATTACCGCTACTAATCGTGTTTATAATAACAATTCGTCTAATTATGATAAACTAATTCTATTATTATTACCAGAAAGTTATAGGGAAATTTCGAATGATTTGTATACTAGAATTTTAAATATTTGTAACCTTGTAGCCAACTTTTCTGATAGTTATGCTATTCTGTTACACAAAAAAATAAAGGGAATTGAAATTTAAAAACTAAACGCTACACCAATATTTAAGGCTTGTTTAAATTGTACTCTTGCACCTAAAGTTTCTAACTGGCCATCGCCATTGGTATCTTCTTTGTATTTAATATCGTCATCGTAAACTAGCTGGGTTCCAATATTTGCATTGATCCATTTATTAACGGTGAGCTTTAAATTAAATATCCAGTCTACATCAATATTTCCAAAGTTATTTACATAATCTGTATATAAACTTAACCTATTGTTCATTACCACGTTCTTCCATAACTTTTTCTCCCAAGAACTCTCTACAAAAATACCAAATTCGTTTCTCGCATTATGCCCAGGTTCTACACCAAAAGCTCCATCATTTGATAAGGTTTCATCCATAACAAAGGTCGATTTTAAGGTAAGTGGAGAAAGGTAGACTGAAAATTGTTGTTTTTTTAAATTATACTCTGTTCCTGCTCCAAAATACAAATAAGCTGGGGCAAAAAATCGCGATATAGGATTGTCAGTATCAGGATATTTATAACCATCTGTAAGCTGGGTATTAAAACTAAATTTAGCGGAATAATACCAATTAGAAATGGTATCTCTTCTATAACCAAAAGTAGAGTTTATTTGCACCTTATCATCCGTTTTTCTAGTGCCTTTATCTTCGGTAACATTTAATCCATAGTTTACAAATATTTCATTATTCCAAAGTGTATAAAGTTTTTGAAATTTCCTAATCATAGAAAAGCGCAAAAGTCCGGCTATATTGTTTTCTCCCCCCGCACTCCAATTGGCAAATGCAGCTTCGTTAATTGCTAGTCCTATTTTATTTTCTCTTTTCCACCAAACTGGTTCTGCAGCCATTTTTGTTGAATCTATATGTATGGGTCTAACTTGATTTGCAATTTTAAGGGTGTCAAATCCATATTTTCTTTTGGCTTTGATAAATCTTTCTTTTTTTGGTAAAGGCACATAAGTACTATCGTTCGTTAGTTTATTTACAAATAACCTGTAGCGCCTTTTAAAAATTGTGTCTTTTGCAACTGTGTCGTAAGAAATATCGTAATAAGGTGATAGTAAGGAGTCTAACAATGATTTTCTAATGCGCACCAATTTTTCCACCTTACTAGAATCTAAAGTTTGAACAATAAAAGTAGTATCAATTATTTGGCGTAGGTGTTTTGGGCTTTCAATTTTAGTATTGGTTAATAAGGTGTCTATTTTTTTTGAGGGCGCAATAGAGTCTGTGATTTGAGCTTGCATTAGGGAAAAGCAAAAAAATCCAATAAAAATTGACAAATAAAATCTCATGCTATACACTTATTCTGCGAAACTATATTAATTTTTACTTTTTAACAATTATCGCTTCTCTGTTTCTTGTTAAAAATTCACATTACTATGAATTTAACATTTTTAATATGCTTTTTTTAATAGATTCGTAATCTAAATTAGCTTCCTTATAAACAGCACTTACCGACCCGTGTTCAATAAATCTATCGGGAATTCCCAATATTTTTACCTCTTTATTTTTAAACTTATTGCTATTTGAAAACTCTAATACAGCACTACCAAATCCACCAACAATTGTGCCATCTTCTACCGTTATTATTTTATGAAATTTATGAAAAATATTATGTAATAAATCTTCATCTAAAGGTTTTATAAAACGCATGTGGTATAGAGCAACGCTATCCAAAGGCAAATCATGAACCATTTTTTTCACCACCGTGCCAATCGTTCCAACAGATAGTACTGCTACTTTATTTCCATTGCATAATTGTATTCCTTTTCCAAAAGGGATTTTTTGAAATTCTTGTTGCCAATTCACTATTTCCCCTCTTCCTCTTGGATATCTAATTGCTAACGGAAAATCAATACCCAACTGTGCGGTATACATCATATTTCTTAATTCCACCTCATTTAAGGGAGCGAAAATTACCATATTTGGAATCAATCGCAAGTAAGCAATATCGAAAACTCCGTGGTGGGTAGCACCATCTTCGCCTACCAAACCTGCTCTATCCACACAAAAAATAACCGGTAATTTTTGCAAGGCTACATCATGAATAATCTGGTCGTATGCTCTTTGTAAAAAAGTAGAATAAATAACACAAAATGGCATACCTCCTTGCGTAGCTATTCCGGCAGATAAAGTTACAGCATGTTGCTCGGCTATACCAACATCAAATGCCCTATCGGGAAATTTTTCAATCATGTATTTTAATGAACTTCCTGTTGGCATGGCGGGGGTAATTCCAATAATTTTTTTGTTCTTATCAGCTAACTCAACCAAAGTGTGACCAAAAACATCTTGAAATTTAGGGGCTAAATTTTCTTCAGAAGAAGAAATTAATTCCCCTGATTTACTATCAAAATTTCCTGGTGCATGGTAGGTAATTTGGTCTTGTTCTGCCTGTTTTAAACCTTTCCCTTTTTTGGTAATTACATGTAAAAACTTTGGCCCTTTAATTTGTTTTAATTTTTCTAAAGTAGCGCATAAGGCATTTAGATCATGGCCATCAATTGGACCGAAATAAGTAAAATTTAAGGCCTCAAATATATTCTTTTGGGTAGCTTCTTTATTTTTTTTTACAGAGGTTAAATATTTTTTTAGTGCGCCTACATTAGGGTCAATACCCATTTCGTTATCATTTAAAATAATTAACAAATTAGACTTTGCCACTCCTGCATGGTTCAACCCTTCAAATGCCATACCACTTGCAATACTGGCATCTCCAATAACTGCTATATGGTGTTTTTCAATAGCTCCATTCAATCGCGAAGCTATTGCCATACCCAATGCTGCTGAAATGGAGGTAGATGAATGTCCAACACCAAAGGTGTCATAAATACTTTCCGATCTTTTCGGGAAACCAGAAATACCACCAAACTGCCTATTGGTATGAAAAACATCTTTTCTTCCAGTTAAAATTTTATGCGGATAGGCTTGGTGACCAACATCCCAAACCAATAAATCATTAGGGGTATCAAAAATATAGTGCAACGCAATTGTCAATTCTACCACCCCTAAGCTTGCGCCTAAATGACCTTTTTTTACAGAAATAATATCAATAATAAAGGCTCGTAATTCTTTAGCCAAAGGAGCTAAATCATCAAAAGGCAAGGCTCTTAAATCGTCTAAATTGTTGATATGTTGTAAATGATTTTTTTTCACAAATACAAAACTACGATTATCTTTGGTGCAAGCAAAGATTAAAAACACGATCCTTCTACTATGCAAGAAAGTCCGATTGGTATGTTTGACTCTGGAATTGGTGGTATTACCATTTACAAAGAGGTACATCAACTACTTCCAAACGAAAATATTATTTACTTAGCCGATAGTAAAAATGCCCCTTACGGGGAAAAATCTAAAAAGGAAATTATTGATTTTAGTATAAAAAACACAGAGTTACTTTTAAACAAAGGGTGCAAATTAATTGTTGTTGCTTGCAATACAGCCTCTACCAATGCCGTTGCTACTTTACGCGAAAAATACGATGTGCCATTTATACGGGTGCAGCCTGCTATAAAGCCTGCGGCATTGCAGTCTAAAACAAAAGTGATTGGAATTTTAGCAACAGAAGGAACTTTAAAAAGTGATTTGCTATGGGAAACCTCTCAAAAATTTGCGCAAGGAGTAACGGTTGTCAATCAAGTTGGAGATGGTTTGGTTGCATTAATAGAGTCTGGAAAAATATATTCTGATAAAATGACTGCTCTGCTAAAAAAATACACCTTTCCCATGCTTGAAAAAAATATGGATCAATTGGTGTTGGGTTGCACACATTACCCTTTACTTAGATCTCAAATACAAAAATTGGTTGGAAAGCATATAAATATTTTAGATTCGGGTGAAGCCATCGCGCGACAAACTAAGGTAATTTTAACACAAGAAAATTTATTGAACAATAGCCAAGATAAAAGTATTCAGAAATTTTATAGCAACAAAAATTTAGAAATTTTACAGTATTTTATCAATCAAATCAACCCAAGCTTTAAAGCAGAAAAATTAGATTTTTAATGATGGTACAACCTTTTAATGACGAATATTTTATGCGAAAAGCTTTGCAAGAGAATTGGCTTTTGATAAAAACGAAGTGCCAATTGGTGCTGTAATTGTAAGTCAAGATAAAATAATTGCAAGAGCTCATAACCTTACCGAAACCCTAAACGATGTAACTGCTCATGCCGAAATGCAGGCGTTTACAGCCGCCTCTGATTTTCTTGGCGGAAAATATTTAAAAAATTGTACGCTTTATGTTACTTTAGAACCTTGCCAAATGTGTGCTGGGGCAAGCTATTGGACACAGATTGACAAAATAGTTTTTGGTGCTTTTGACAAACAAAGAGGATTTGAACATTTTAAAACTACACTACATCCAAAAACAAAAGTTATTGGCGGAATTTTAGAAGAAGAGTGCAGTACAATTATCCATAAATTTTTTATTGAAAAACGCAATTTAAATTAATCTTTCTTTTTATCGATATTTTTAAAAGAATAATCTTTAATATTCTTGTCTTTATACCGGTGGTAAATAAATAGTGGCATTAAAATAAAAGAAAGCACTAATACTCCAACTCCAATAAATTTATCTCCCTCCTCACCTTGACTTTTTGTATAAAAACCAAAAACAATTAGTGCTAATACGATAAACAATATTATTTTTAATACTATTTTCATGTTTTTAAATTAAAGCACAAAATTACAAAAAATAGTATCTTTCTATGTTTTAAAATGGAATTGGTTTGTATAAATTATTTATTCTAACTTTAGCTGTGTTAAATTTTAACCTCTCTAGTTTGGCTGCGCAAAATACTGTAATAGAAAAATCGAAAATAGTTATTGCCCATCGCGGTGCTTCTGGGTATTTGCCTGAGCATACTTTAGCTGCTAAAGCCATGTCCTATGCCATGCGACCAGATTTTATTGAACAGGATTTGGTGTTAAGTAAAGACAATATACCCATAGTTATTCATGATGTTTTTTTAGATGATGTTACCAATGTTGCTGAGGTTTTTCCTGAAAAATCTAGAGAAAATGGTCGTTTTTATGTAATTGATTTTACTTATGATGAATTGCAACAATTGGAAGTATACGAGCGATTTAACACGAAAACTAAAAAGGCGGTCTACCCAGGCAGATTTCCATTTAAAAAATCAAGGTTTAAATTACATTCTTTACAGGAAGAAATTGAATTGATTCAAGGTTTAAACAAAAGTACTGGGAATAATATTGGGATTTATCCCGAGATTAAAAACCCTAATTTTCACTTAAAAAACGGGAAAGACATTTCAATAATTGTTCTAAAAATATTAAATGATTATGGCTATCGTAGTAAATCAGACCATTGTATTTTACAATGTTTTGACCACAATGAGTTGGAAAGAATTAGGGTGAAGTTAAAAAGTGAGTTGTATTTAACGCAATTGATTGAATTTCCAAGCGAAATAAAAAATATAGGTCAAATTGCACGTTATGCCAATGCAATTGGCCCATCTATAAATCAAGTATTTACAAAGGATAAAACAGGAAAAATAACCTATAGTGCATTGGTTAAAAAGGCACACAATATTGGGTTAAAAGTTCATGCGTATACCTTTAGAAAAGACGTACTAGGTAATTTTAAAACTTTTGAAGAGATGCTACAACAGGGTTTTATAAATGCCGATTTAGATGGTGTTTTTACCGATTTTCCGGATATCGTAATTTCTTATGTAAATGCTAAGCCGTAACTTGAATAAGTTTTCTTCTATAAGCGGTAAGCAATTTAGATTTTGAAATAAACCCAAAGTATTTTCCATCTTTAATTACAGGCAAATTCCAAGCACCACTGGCTTCAAATTTTTGCATGATTTGTTTCATATCATCCTCTTCAAAATGAATTACTTCTGGAGCATTGTTCATATAATTTCTTACAAAAGTAGTTTCGTATAAATCTGCATTAAACATAACAGATCTTATATCATCTAGCAAAACAATTCCTAGGAAATTGGAATTATCATCTATTACAGGGAAAATATTTCTTTTAGATTTTACCACTGCATTTTGCAACATAGCACCGAGTTGCATTTCTGGATTAATGGATACAAAATTACGTTCAATAATTCTGCTAAAATCCATCAAAGCCAATACAGTTTGGTCTTTATCAAGAGTTAGTAATTGACCTTTTTTTGCTAGTTCTGCTGCATATATGCTATAGGGAATATATTTTTTGGTAATGATATATGATATGGATGAAACTATCATTAATGGTACAAATAATTCATACCCACCAGTAATCTCGGCAATTAAAAATATTGCCGTAAGTGGTGCCTGTAAAACTCCCGCAATCAAGCCTGCCATTCCAACCAATGCAAAATTACTAGGCGAAATATAGTGTCCAAACAAACCTGAAGTATTTGCAATAATCGCTAAAACATACCCTGATATACTACCTGTAAAAAGTGTTGGTGCAAAAACACCTCCAATACCTCCTGCTCCAAAAGTTAACGACATTGCAATGACTTTAAAAACTACCAATCCTACAAGAAAAAGTATTACCAAGCCAATATGTTCTGTAGAAATATTTAAAATATTATCATCAACAATATTACTGTGGTTGTCTGTTAATAGATTATTGATCACTTCATAACCCTCTCCAAATAAAGGTGGTATAAAATAAACAATTACGCCAATTAACAAACCTCCAATAATCAATCGCTTATATGGGTTTAGCATTTTTTCAAAAAAGGCACCAATTCCAAAATATACTTTACTAAAATAAATAGATGTTGTAGCGGAGGTTACGCCTAAGACAACATAAAATAAAACATCTGCTAAAGCAAACTTATCTTGCAATTGAAAGTGCAGTAAGACGTCGTCTCCAAAAAAGAAATAACTTGTAAGTATTGCTGTAATGGAAGCTAATAAAAGCGGTATCATAGAAATCATGGTCAACTCCAAACTAAAAATTTCTACCGCAAAAACAATTGCCGTAATGGGTGCTTTAAAAATAGAAGACATAGCACCTGCTGCTGCTGCACCAATTAACAAGGTTTTTGTTCTTTGGTTTAGATGAAACATTTTTGCAAAATTAGAACCAATGGCAGCCCCTGTTGCAACAGTGGGTCCTTCTAAACCAACTGATCCCCCAAAACCAACAGTAAGTGGTGCTGTAATTAATGAAGCCCACATTTGGTAGGGTGACATGATTCCTTTCTTTCTAGAAATTGCAAATAGTGTAGAAGGAATACCGTGCCCAATCTTTTTTTTGATGATGTACTTTACGATAAGCATTACTAAAGCCAGCCCAATTAGTGGAAATATAAAGTAAAATGCTGCATGAAAATCTTCAATAAATTTACCGTGCATTAACTCTTGAATAAAGTGGGTTAAATTTTTCAAGGTAACCGCGGCAATTCCAGCTAAAAATCCTATAATGGCACTTGCAATATTTATAAATTGTTTGTTTGAAATATGCTTATACCTCCAAATCAATAGTTTTTTTTGAATCCTTCTAAATTTATCCATTCGTATCAAATTATTAATCTAACTCCGCCAAGTTCTTCAATTCTATAAGGAAACTTTTCGCTTGGAGACCCAATAAACATAAAGTTAATAGGAATATTCCACTCTTTAGACAAC
>JAUIAA010000076.1 GCA_030425715.1 Bacteroidia bacterium
CTGATGAAATTTATAAAAAAATTAATCGTCTTGAATTTGTCGAAGAAACCTTAATATTCCCATCTGAAAGCTATATAATTATAAAATCAAAAAATGATTTAACTCTTTCTGATAAAAAATGAGCATGATTATAATTTGCTAATATTACTGAAATTTTCATTTTATAAAATTAAAATTGTTTTTCATCATCAAAGGTATTTGCAATTTTTAAATTTTCAATATTTCCAATATCAATAAAATTTTTATCTGTTTTATAAGTAAATATTTTACCTAAAAATTTGAATTTGGTTTTAGTATTACATGGTAAAGCCACAAAAAACGCACTATCTAATAAAGCATATCGAGAAAAATTTAAGGTAAATAACCCTAATGCACCATTAATTTCTGCATTAGTGAAAGCCAATGTTAAAGTGTACGTTTGTGGGCAATCTTTAGCATATAGTGGTTATACAAAACAGGAACTTCATACAGATGTTCAACATGCACTGTCGGCCTTAACCACATTAGTTTATTATCAAAATTTAAATTACCAACTCATTACATTTAATTGATTTATGCAAGTATTTCTTACCTACATTCTACCAATATTGACCTTAATTTTAGGGCTAATAATTGCCTATTTATATGCTAAAAATATTTACCAAAAAGAAAACTACGGCTTACAAGAAAGAAACAATTTATCGGTAAGACAATTGTCGGATAAAGAGGCTCAATTACATCAGATTAAATTGGAAATAGAGAATATAAGAAAAGAAAAAGAAAATTTGGTTATTGCACATACCCAAAAAGTTACAGAATTTCAAAATCTAGAAATAAAATTAGCAGAGAATAAAACCGAGGTAGAAAACTTACAAGAAAAATTCACCAAAGAATTTGAAAATTTAGCCAATAAAATTTTAGATGAAAAATCTGCAAAATTTACCAATCAGAATAAAGAAAATATACAAACTATTTTAAATCCTTTAAAAGAAAAAATTGATGGGTTTGAAAAAAAAGTTGCTGAATCTCAAAAGGAAAGTGTAGGCATGCATTCCGCCTTAAAAGAGCAATTAAATGGTTTAAAAGAGTTGAACTTGCAAATGAGTAAAGAAGCTTTAAACCTTACAAAGGCATTAAAAGGAGATAGTAAAGTACAAGGAGATTGGGGCGAAACACAATTGGAAATGCTTTTAGAAAAAGCAAACTTAAACAAAGGCATTCATTACGAAACCCAAGGTGGGTATAGAGATGAGGAAGGAAAATTAAAAAAACCAGATTTTATTATTAATTTACCCGATGATAGGCACCTAATTATTGATGCTAAAGTATCCTTAACAAATTATGAGTCGTACACAAGTACAGATCATGAAAATGAAAAGGAAGCCCATTTAAAAAAGCATGTAGAAAGCATTCGTAAACACATCAAAGGTTTAAGTGAAAAAAAATACGAGGCTTTATATGAGATCAACACTCCTGATTATGTATTGATGTTTGTACCTATAGAGCCCGCTTTAATGGTAGCTTTAAACAAGAGTAATGATTTGTATTTGGAAGCTTTAGATAAAAATGTTGTGCTGGTTTCCACCTCCACTTTATTGGCAACACTAAGTACAGTTTCGTCTATGTGGCGTCAAGAAAATCAAAAAAGAAATGTGTTGGCCATTGCCGAACAAGCTGGACGATTATACGATCAATTTGTAAATTTAACAGATGATTTAATCAAAGTAGGTAACCAGTTAAAAACTGTTCAAGGAAGCTACGATACATCTATGAAAAAATTAACAGGAAAAGGTAATTTAATTACTAAAGTGGAACGTATCAAAGTTTTGGGCGCAAAAACCAGTAAAAATTTGAATAAAAACTTATTGGATAGATCTAAAGAGGAATAGCTTATGATTTTGTCTCATTCTACTTACCAACCCAATTATTTTTTTAAAAACAAGCATTTTAATACAGTTTACAGAACGCTTTTTCAACAAATTTCAGTTGACTATAATCGAAAAAGGTTGGAATTAGCCGATGGCGATTTTATCGATTTAGATTTTTCTAAGGTATCCTCTGATAAAATTGCAATTGTAATTCACGGCTTAGAAGGAAGCTCAAATTCTAACTATGTAAAGGCAATGGTTAAAATTTTAAACCAAAACAATATGGATGCTGTGGCAATGAATTTAAGAGGCTGCAGTGGCGAACCCAATAGACTGTACGGTTCCTACCATAGTGGCAAAACAGATGATTTACAATCGGTTTTTAATGCGATATCAAAAAGTTACAAAGAAATTTATATTATTGGATATAGTCTTGGCGGAAATATTGCGCTAAAATATCTAGGCGAAATAGGTATGAATTATAACAACAAACTAAAAAAAGCAGCTACCGTTTCTGTTCCTTGCGATTTAGAAGGCTCTTCTTTAAATATTGCTAAAGCAACTAATTTGGTGTATATGCAAAGATTTTTACGGTCACTTAAAAAGAAGTCACTTGTAAAATTAAAACAGTTTCCTAATGCTTCATTTACAAAAGAGCAAATAAAAGTTTGTAAGAATTTTGACGATTTTGACAACCTTTATACAGCCCCAGCTCATCATTTTAAAAATGCCAAAGACTATTGGGAAAAATGTAGCTCCAAGCAGTTTATTCCTCAAATTAAATTACCAACTTTATTAATAACTTCGCAAGACGACCCATTTTTATCGGCATCTTGTATTCCTGTAAAAGAAGCTAAAAACAACCCTTCTTTTTTACTAGAAATTACCAAACATGGAGGTCATGTTGGCTTTAATAAAAATAAATCATCCATAGGTAATTATTGGCTGGAAAAGAGAATTGTACAATTTTTGCAAAAGGGTTAAGTAAATCTTTTTATTAAGCTTGAATAATTATATTTGCACAAAATCAGCATAAGCAATTGAAAAATTACTTCCTTTTATTTATTGTTTTTTCTCAAATCACTTTTGGACAAGCTTTTCGGAATTATTCCAATGAGTTTTTAAGTTTGGGGGTAGATGCTGCTGCATTTGGTATGGGTAAATCTGTGATTGCTTCATCTGCCGATGTCAATTCTATTTATTGGAATCCTGCAGGGCTTTCAAATATTGAAGATTTTCAAGGTGCATTGATGCATGCAGAATATTTTCAAGGAATTGGAAAGTATGATTACGGTGGATTTGCAAAACCCATTGATGGCGAAAGCGCAATTGCAATAGCTTTGGTAAGATTTGCGGTAGATGACATATTAAACACTACAGAATTAATTGATAACCAAGGAAATATAAATTATGACAGGGTAAGTTTATTTTCTGCAGCAGATTATGCTTTTAATATAGGGTATGGAAAAAAATTACCCCTAAGAGGGCTTGATGTTGGTTTAAATGCTAAAATTGTGCACAGAAAAATTGGTGATTTTGCAGCTTCTTGGGGTTTTGGTTTAGATGCCGCACTACAATTTCAAACCAAATCTGATTGGAAATTTGGTTTGATGTTTAGAGATATTACTACCACTTTTAACGCTTGGCAAATTGACCAAGAAGAATTTGATAAAATTGCCCAAGCCATTCCAGGTGAAAATCAAGAAAGTCCAGAAAGTTTAGAGCTTACCAAGCCTAAACTGCAACTAGGAGTTGCCAAATCGTTTATTGCTTTTAGAGATTTTAATATTTTAACAGAATTGGACCTAAACATGCGCTTTGCAGAAACCAATGCTATTATTGCTACTTCCTTTTTAAGTATAGATCCTGCTTTTGGAGTGCAAATTGATTATACCAAAATTGTTTATTTACGGGCTGGTGTAAATAATTTTCAAGAATTTAGAGAGTTTGACGAAAGTACTTCTTTATCATTCGAACCAAATTTTGGAGTAGGGTTTCGTTATAAAGGCATACAAATAGATTATGCCTTAGCAAATATTGCAAGTGCAAGCGGTACACTATTTTCAAATATATTTTCTGTTAAAGTAGATTTTCTCTACTTTCGGTAAATAAATTATTAAAATCTCATTGTGAAAAAAATATTTTTCCTATCCTTTATTTTACTTTTCTCCGTAAGTATTTTTGCACAAGCCATTCAACTTTCACCACAGGCAGAAATTAGTGTTATTACCTGTGGCCCAGGGCATGAAGAACTATACGAGGTTTTTGGGCATAGTGCAATAAGAATTCAAGATAAAAAATTAGGGTTAGATAGAGTTTATAATTACGGAACCTTTAATTTTAATACTCCCAATTTTTACACCAAATTTGCCAGAGGTAAGCTATTATATGAATTAAGAGCTTACGATTTTGGCATATTTTTAAGAAGCTACCAACGAGAAAATAGGTGGATAAAGGGTCAAATTCTAAATCTAACTTTATCCGACAAGCAAAATATTTACCATTACCTTGAAAACAATGCAAAGCCTGAAAATAGAGCTTATAAATACGATTTTTTTTACGACAATTGTTCTACCAAAATTTATGAAGTTTTAAAGACTGTTTTAGGCGATAAAATGATTTTTGATAGTGATTTCACGTTTAACAATTATTCACATCGCAATTTAATTAGTTTATATGCAAAAGGTAAGCCTTGGGGAAATTTTGGAATTGATTTAGCCTTAGGCTCTGATATTGATAAAAAGATGACTTCAAAAGAATATATGTTTCTTCCTGATTATGTTTTAGCAGCAATTTCAGACACCAAAATAAAAACAAATCAAGGAAATATTCCAATTGTTAAAAGAACAGATAAAATATTATTGCAACAGGGTGTAAAGGAAGTACGAAACACCTGGACTCCTACCCTAGTTTTTGGAATATTAGCAGTTTTAGTAATATTTTTAACCTACAGGGATTATAAAAAAGGAACAAGAAATAAAATATTAGATTTTATTATATTTTTCACCACAGGATTAATAGGTATTGTTCTTTTATTATTGTGGTTTGCAACCGACCATACCGCTACTATTAAAAACTATAATATTCTTTGGGCATTTGCACCCAATTTAATTTTTGCGTTTGTTTTACTTAAAAATAAGTGGGGAAAATGGTATCAACATTATGCACTATTACTGCTGATTTTATTAGATGTATTAGTATTGATGTGGTTATTTAAGTACCAAATATTTTCAGTTGGGACAATTCCAATATTGATATTACTTTATACACGCTATATTTATTTGTGGATGTTTTTCAAAAAGAAGAACCTAATAATCAACTAATATTAAGCCTCTTTACTTTACCCTTAGCATTGTCAAGCTTTTCAAATTCTGAGTTGTTAGAAATATACTCTGGAACAATGCTTTTTAAACTCCTAACAATAGTGTTAGCATCCACATGATTAGACTGTATTAAATGGTCAATTTTTGCCTTCGTTTCTGCTACCTTGATATTTTCAGTCTTTGCAATCATTATTTTTTTATGATATGTAGGTATAGTATTCTCTTCATTGGTTAATAGCTCTTCATACAGTTTCTCTCCAGGTCTTAACCCTGTAATTTCAATATCCATATCCTTTGGGTACTGCAAACCACTCAAGTGAATCATTTTTTTAGCCAAATCAAATATTTTTACAGATTCCCCCATATCAAACACAAAAATCTCACCACCATTACCCATTACACCAGCCTCTAATACCAATTGGCAAGCCTCTGGTATGGTCATAAAATACCTGGTAATATCTTGATGCGTAACGGTAAGTGGGCCACCGTTTTCAATTTGCTTTTTAAACAAAGGAATTACCGAACCGTTAGACCCCAAAACATTACCAAATCTTGTAGTCACAAATTTTGTTTTTCCTTCTACATTTAAACAATTGGCATAAATTTCTGCAACTCGTTTTGTTGCTCCCATTACATTGGTTGGGTTTACTGCCTTATCTGTAGAGACCATAATAAATTTTTTGACTTTGTTTTCCAATGCCAAATTCATTAATAAGCTTGCTCCATAAACATTTACCCTAACTGCTTCATATGGGTTATCCTCCATCAAAGGAACATGTTTATAAGCTGCAGCGTGAAAAATAAAATCAATTTCGTATTTATCAAATATATCACGAAGTCTTTGTTTATTTCTAATATCTGCCAATTCAATTTCAAAGTTTAAAACACCTTTTCTTTTAAACTCTTGTTGAATATCGTACAAGGCAGACTCCGCTTGATCCAATAGAATTAATTTTTTATATTGGTATTTACTAATTTGATGTACAATTTCACTTCCAATAGATCCGGCTGCTCCTGTTACCAAAACAATTTTATTTTCTAACTCCTTTTTTAATACAGGGTTTTCAATTTGTATTGGAGTTCTATCCAGTAAATCTTCAATTTGAACTTCGTTAATTTGCCCTACATTCAATTCTCCATCTATCCATTTTTCAACTGGTGGTACAAGTTTTACCTTGATGGGTAAGGTCATCAAATCGTCAATCTTATGAAATAAGTCAATAGGTTTGATGTTTTGTATGGAAACAATAATTTCAGAAATATTATTTTTCTTTAAAAATTGTTCATCTATTTTTTTAGCGTCGTAAATTTTTACACGATTGAACTGCTTTCCTATTTTGTGCTCACTATCTTCTATAAATCCAACTACATTAACCTTAAAGCTGGTGTTGTTGGTTAAAGTTGTATAGGTAAGTAATCCAGCATCTCCAGCACCGTAAATTAGTATATTTTTAGGTGCCTTATAACTTCCTAAAACCCTTTCAAATAAACTTTTAAAAATAAACCTGCTGGCAATTAAAACTACAATATTTAACAAATAATGTATACTGATAATCGATAGAGGAATTTCTAATATACTAAATGCTTTGTAATTTCTTAAAAATAAAGTGATGACAAATAATATTCCCGCAATAAGTGTAGATCCCCAAAAAACTTGAATCGCATCTTTAATTCCGGTATGTCGTACAATTCCTTTATAGGAGCCAATAATTAAAAAACTTAAAAGCGAAACCAAAGCAACAAAGGGTATTTGCTCTAAAAACGGATTGTCTTGAAAGTTCAAACTAAAATTGAATCTAATTAAATAAGCTACAAAAAACAATTGCAAGCTTAAAGAAATATCAATCATTAATATTACCCACCTTGAAGTGTACGTAGACGAATTTTTATTAAATAAAAATGGAATCATTAGCTGTATGTTGTTGCGGCAAATTTACCAAACAATTTTAATTTAACATTTATTTAGGGTTATTATTTCAATTACCTAACGCTAAAAAGACAAATTTATGTGCTTAAGCATAAAAAAACCGAAGCTTTTGGCTTCGGTTTTTCAATGCTATAACATATTATTTCTTTCGCTTTTTCTGTATTTCTTGCTGCTCCTGTGCCTGCTTCATCGCATCATCTAAACGTTGTCTAAACGCACTTTTCTTTTTCTCAGGTTTCTTTTTGTTTTCTTGAATTTGTGCATGAATTTTATCTTCATCAATAATATAATGCTTGATAACCAGCATAATAACTATGGTTAATAGGTTAGAAACAAAATAATACAAACTCAAACTACTAGAATAGCTATTAAAAAACACCAACATCATAATTGGAGAAAACCACATCATCATTTTCATCATTTTTTGCATATCTGGCATACCTTCTTGCGCTGGTTGCTGCATATTCATTTGCTGGCTTTGTGTCATTCGCATATAGAAAAAGATAGCAACCGATGCTAGAATAGGAAATAAACTTACATGGTCTCCATAAAATGGAATTTTAAACGGTAATTTTAATACTTCGTCATAGGCTGATAAATCGTCTGCCCATAAAAATCCTTTTTGTCTGATATCAATGTTTGCAGGGAAAAACCTAAACAATGCAAAGAAAACAGGCATTTGAATTAAAGCGGGAATACATCCAGAAAGTGGACTTACACCTGCTTTTCGCTGCAATGCCATGGTTTCTTGTTGACGCTTCATTGCGTTTTCTTTTCCTTTTAATCTTTCGTTTATCTCTTGCATTTCTGGTCGTAATACCTTCATTTTTGCACTAGATAAATAAGATTTATAAACTACTGGCGACATGATAATTCTCACCACTATTGTCATCAATATAATTACAATTCCAAAATTGCCAATAAAAGAGCTTAAAAAACCAAATACAGGTATAAATACATATTTATTAATCCATCTAAAAATACCCCAACCCAAACTTACAATTCTATCTAATTGCTCACCTTTGTAACTACTTAAAATTTCGTAATCTACTGGGCCATAATACATATTCATACTATAATCAATATTGCCATTTTTTGCTACTAGCGGAATATTTGCATGGTATTGCTTGGTATAAATGGTATCTTTATCTTCATCTTGAATTAAGTTTTTTGATACCAAAGTTGCTTTTTCAAAAGGCGTATCCGTTAATAAAATAGAAGTAAAAAATTGCTGTTTAAATGCAACCCATTCTAAATTTTCTGTAAAGTCTTCGTCTTCATCACTCATGGCACTCATATACTCAAACTGACCATCGTCATGCACATATCTTAAATCGGTATACTGATTTTCGTATTTTGGACTTTTTTCGGTTCTAAAACTGGTCAATTCCCAATCCAAATTAATGTCTTGCGATGTATTAATTGCCTGATCCATTCCCTGACTTCTGATAGCAAAATCCATCATATAATCGTCAGGTTTTAATTCATACCGGTATTCCAAATACTTATCTGCTGCAACCTTTAACTTCATAGAAAGTACTTGATTGTTACCGTTTTTGGTTAAAGTAGG
>JAUIAA010000077.1 GCA_030425715.1 Bacteroidia bacterium
TTCAATTTACTTTGGTCTTCCAGCTGATTTAGCCACATTTCTGCAGCTCGCCATGGTCCTAAGGTATGTGAGCTTGATGGTCCTACACCAACTTTAAGCATATCAAAAATACTAATACTTGACATCGATATTGTTTTAAGCAAAAGTAGGAAATGTGTTGCTATTTAAGTATGTTTTTACTTGCTTTTAGATTTAATTTTTTTCATAAAATTCGCCTGTTTTGTCTGCATATTGTTAAAAGTTTATGCCATTCTGTCATTTTTTTAAGCCTTGAACTATAAAGGAATCTGACATTTTCTTAAAAATAAGCCATTGGCATAATGATTGACTATTACCATGTGTAATTAAAAATTAAACGACAAAAATTAAAATATAATATTATGAGTAAAATAATTGGAATAGATTTAGGTACAACCAACTCATGCGTATCTGTAATGGAGGGTAACGAGCCGGTAGTAATTCCTAATGCGGAAGGTAAAAGAACCACACCATCTATCGTTGCTTTTGTAGAAGGCGGAGAAAGAAAAGTTGGTGACCCTGCAAAACGTCAGGCAGTAACAAATCCAGTAAACACAATATCTTCTGTAAAAAGATTTATGGGTAATAAATATTCTGAATCTAAAAAAGAAGCAGAAAGAGTTCCTTATAAAGTGGTAAAAGGTGATAATGATACCCCAAGAGTTGATATTGATGGTAGATTATATACGCCTCAAGAAATCTCAGCAATGATCTTACAAAAGATGAAAAAAACTGCTGAAGATTATTTAGGACAAGAAGTAAAAGAAGCGGTAGTAACCGTTCCGGCTTATTTTAATGATGCACAGCGTCAGGCAACAAAGGAAGCTGGGGAAATTGCAGGATTGAAAATAGGAAGAATTATTAATGAGCCTACGGCAGCAGCTTTGGCTTATGGTTTAGACAAATCAGGAGCGGATAAGAAAATTGCAGTTTACGATTTAGGTGGGGGTACATTTGATATCTCTATCTTAGAAATTGGTGATGGCGTTTTTGAAGTGCTTTCTACTAACGGAGATACACACTTAGGAGGTGATGATTTTGACCAAGTAATTATTGATTGGTTAGCCGATGAATTTAACAAAGAAGAGGGTATGGATTTACGTAAAGATCCTATGGCCTTACAAAGATTAAAAGAGGCTGCTGAGAAAGCAAAAATTGAATTGTCTTCTTCTGCACAAACAGAAATCAATTTACCATATGTTACAGCAACAGCTTCTGGACCTAAGCATTTGGTAAAAACATTGACCAGAGCAAGTTTTGAAAAGCTAGCAGATTCTTTAATTAAAAGATCAATGGCACCAGTAAGTGCTGCTTTAAAAGATGCAGATTTAAGTACTTCGGATATTGACGAGGTAATTTTAGTAGGTGGTTCAACACGTATGCCAAGAATTCAAGAAGAAGTAGAGAAATTCTTTGGTAAAAAACCATCAAAAGGAGTAAACCCAGATGAGGTTGTTGCGATTGGAGCTGCAATTCAAGGTGGGGTTTTAACAGGTGATGTGAAAGATGTGTTGTTATTAGACGTTACACCTTTATCATTAGGTATTGAAACTATGGGGAATGTAATGACTAAATTAATTGAGTCTAATACTACCATTCCAACCAAGAAATCACAAGTATTCTCTACTGCGGCAGATAACCAGCCATCGGTAGAAATCCATGTGTTACAAGGGGAAAGAGCCATGGCAGCTGATAATAAAACTATTGGTAGATTCCACTTAGATGGTATTCCACCAGCACCAAGAGGCGTACCACAAATTGAGGTGACTTTTGATATTGATGCCAATGGCATTATCAATGTATCAGCCAAAGATAAAGGTACAGGTAAAGAGCATAACATTAGAATTGAAGCCTCTTCAGGTTTATCTGAAGAAGAAATCCAAAAAATGAAAGCAGATGCAGAAGCTAACGCGGATGCAGATAAAAAAGCAAAAGAAACTGCAGAGAAAATCAATGGTGCTGATGCGATGATTTTCCAAACAGAAAGTCAGTTGAAAGAATTTGGTGATAAATTATCTGCCGATAAAAAAGCACCAATAGAATCGGCTTTAGAAGAATTGAAAAAAGCACACGAATCTAAAGATTTAGCTTTGATTGATGCTGCAATGGAGAAAATAAATGAAGCTTGGAAAGCAGCTTCAGAAGAAATGTACAAAGCACAGCAAGATGCCCAAGCAGGTGGTGCAGCTGGTAATGGTCAGCCTGGTCCAGATGCAAATGCCGATGCAGGTGCAGCAGAAGATGATGTACAAGATGTAGATTTTGAAGAAGTGAAAGAAGAGTAAATCTTTTATTACTATAGTTTAAAACCGTTAAGATTAAGTTCTTAACGGTTTTTTTATAAAATAAAAAAATTCTTGAAACCAACTATCTCCAGGGCAAGCCAAAGGGGTGTTTTCGCTAGTTTTATTTCGACAAGCTCAATGCATCGCATTTTGGCTTTTAGGTCAAAAATTCGAAATTTTGTTATTTAGATTCCCGTTTTTCACGGGAATGACAGGTTCAACGGAAACCCCGATGCAAGCATACGGGGAATTCTTTTCGATTAAAATTTAAAAAAGTTTGGCAATTCCAAAACCAAAGGCAAGACTATTGTATGCATCAATGTTTATATCAAAGGTAAAAGATCCAAAAATTTCCCACCCTCCTGGGATTTCAAAAGGAGCTTCTAGCCCTAAACGAACCAAACTAAAATTTTCTTCTTTTGAAAACTCCATACCACCACCAACCATTAACGAAAGATGTTCTATAGGTTTATAACTCAACATTAGGGCAGATGCTATTGGGTGAGATCTTTTTATACCGTCTATTTCAGACTCTTTTAAGTTAACTGAGGAGGTCAAAGACTTATTTTCTGAATTTTTATTTATAACAAATTCTTCTACAATAATATCGTTGTGTAAACCTATCCCTAGTTTTTTGGTAATCCAATAATTGTAATTGATAGCAAAAGATGGAGATGAGATCCAATCATCACCCGTTTCATTATCTACCCCAGATTTGATATGGGTATGGCTAATCATAAAACTTATGGCATGTTTTTTTTCAGATGCATCTAATTGATGGCCTTCTTGATTTTCTTGCGCAATTAGGCAAATTACAGGAACTAAAAAAAATAGAGAAATAACAATATTCTTACTAAAGCATTGCATGATTTTAGTAACTTAATAAGTTTATTTCATAAAGATAAATAATTTAGATATTAGTATCTCTATTTTTGAAATTATATTTTATTTTTGCGCATGCAAAACAAAGTCCTAATTTTAGATTTCGGCTCACAATTTACCCAGCTCATAGCAAGAAGGGTTAGAGAGCTAAATATTTACAGCGAAATTCATCCATACAATAGTGAAAAGTATGATGTGAATGATTATCAAGCAGTTATTTTATCGGGTAGCCCACACTCTGTACGAAGTGAGCAAGCTCCACATCCAGATTTAACCCAAATAAAAGGTAAAAAACCATTATTAGGTATTTGTTATGGAGCACAGTATTTGGTGCACTTTTTTGGTGGTGAAGTTGGTGCTTCAAATACACGTGAATATGGTAGAGCCAATCTATCATTTGTAGATGCTTCCAACCCGCTTTTTAGCGGAATTGATAAAAATTCGCAAGTTTGGATGAGTCACAGTGATACTATTTTACGATTACCAGAAAACTATAGGGTAATTGCTAGTACACATGATATTGCCAATGCAGCTTATCAAATTGAAGGAGAACAAACATATGCTATTCAGTTTCATCCAGAAGTTTACCATTCTACAGATGGTAAGCAATTGTTGGAAAACTTTTTGGTTCATATAGCTGGATTAAAACAAGAATGGACTCCAGATTCATTTGTAGAAACAACAGTTGCCGCAATTCAAGAAAAAGTTGGTAATGACAATGTGGTGTTAGGACTTTCTGGAGGAGTAGACTCTACCGTTGCGGCGGTTTTATTAGATAAGGCAATTGGGAAAAATCTATACTGCATTTTTGTAAACAATGGTTTGCTTCGTAAAAATGAGTTCCAAAATGTGCTAGATCAGTATAAGCATATGGGATTGAATGTGAAAGGAGTAGATGCTACCGATAGATTTTTAAAGAGATTGGCAGGGAAGTCAGATCCTGAAGAAAAAAGAAAAGCGATAGGAAATGAATTTATAGAAGTTTTTGATGATGAAGCGCATTTGATTGAAGATGTAAAATGGCTAGCGCAAGGTACGATATACCCTGATGTAATCGAATCAGTTTCGGTAACAGGAGGGCCATCTGCAACCATTAAATCTCATCATAATGTAGGCGGATTGCCTGACTTTATGAAGTTAAAAATTGTAGAACCACTACGTATGATTTTTAAAGATGAAGTGCGTAGGGTAGGAGCTTCTTTAGGGATAGACCCTGAATTACTAGGTCGTCATCCGTTTCCTGGCCCAGGATTGGCAATTCGTATTTTGGGAGATATCACGGCAGAAAAAGTAAGGATATTACAAGAAGTAGATGCTATTTTTATCAATGGATTAAAAAAATGGAATTTATATGATGATGTGTGGCAAGCGGGAGCGATGTTGTTGCCTGTAAATTCTGTTGGTGTAATGGGGGATGAGCGAACTTATGAAAAAGTAGTTGCACTTAGGGCAGTAACCTCAACAGATGGTATGACAGCAGATTGGGTAAATTTACCTTATGCGTTTTTACAAGAAACTTCTAATAAAATAATTAATAATGTAAGAGGTGTAAACAGAGTGGTTTATGATATAAGTTCTAAGCCTCCTGCAACCATAGAATGGGAATAAAATTCAAATCCCGATGGTGAAAATTCACTTTCGGGATTTTTTGTATTTTTAAGCGCGTAAATAGTTTTATAATCAATCCAAACAGTGTAATATCTATCACATTTTAAAGTTACTGTAGTAATCAATTCCATTTGAATGAAAAATATAAAATTTATAATTTTTGTATACTTTTTTGGCGTCTTGGCTTTAAGCGCACAACAAAAAAAATATGTAACCTATAAAGTTACTGAAGGAGAGACCTTACAAAGTATTTCTAAAAAACTGTCCATTACTCCTTATAATTTGCTAAAACTAAACCCTGATATTGAAAAGGATATACATGTTGGAGATTTATTAATAGTACCCAATAAGGAATATAATACTAAAGCGGATTTAAGTTCTGTTGATTTATCTAATATTGGGGATAAAGATATTATTGTTGATAATTTTGTTTATCACGAAGTTGCTCCAAAAGAAACCATTTATTCTATTATAAAAAACTACAATTTAAAAAGCGATGACTTAAACAAGTATAATGCTTTTTTAAAAAAGGAAGGATTAAGACCAGGCCAGGTAATAAAAATTCCGTTGCCTTTTGATTTGGAAGCGTTAGAAGAAAAGAACAGTAAATTACAACCCTATTTGGTAAAACCTAAAGAAACCAAATATAGTATTGCTAGAAATTTTGGAATTAGTATTGACGAATTGGAATCTTTAAACCCTAAAATTAAAGAAACAGGTTTGCAAATTGATGATGTAATTATGGTGCCAAATGAAATTAAAAACACCAATTCACCTTATACAATTCATAAAATTGAGAAAAAAGAAACGCTTTATGGATTGAGTACCCAATTTGGAATTTCTCAAGAAGAATTACTGGAGTTAAATCCGCAATTAAAAGATGGAGTTAAAGTAGGCTTGCTAATTACGATTCCAAACAAAGACTTTAACAATAAGGTTTTTGAAGATAAAATATTAGAAGGTACTTCACTTAACTTGGCTATGATGCTGCCTTTTAAAAGAAAAATGGACACGCTAGATTTTAATAATAATAGATTATTGAATATCACAACAGATTTCTATTTTGGAGCCTTGACAGCTATTGATTCTTTAAAAAATCAGGGATTATCGGTACACATGAAAGTATACGATACAGAAAACAGTGCATTTGTGAGTAAACAATTGAGTCAAAAAGCAGAATTTGGAGATTATGATTTGATAATTGGCCCTATGTTTCTAAAAAATGTGAAGGTAGTTGCAAAAAATATGGAAGGGAAGAAGCCGTTGTTAATATCTCCATTATCTGCACAAGACCATTCTTCTATTTACAATAAAAATTTGGTGCAGGAAGTGCCAACAACAGAACATATGGCTAATGAGATGTTGCGATATATTAAAAGTATTTATACAGGGCAAAAAATAGTAATCATTGCCGATGTAGAAGAAAATTTAACCAATGCTGCAAAAAGTTGGGTAAAACAAATTCAAAATATAGACACTTTAAAATATGCAACCGTTATCCGACCACAGAAAGGCTATATTAAACCAGATGTGTTTAAGAAGCAAATAGTAGAAGATAAAGAAGTTTGGGTGGTTATTGTAGGGGATAATGAAGTGTTTGTATCGGATGTAATTAATAATTTAGGAGTGATGCCAAGTGAGTTTAATATAACCACATTTGCCTTAAGTATTGGCAGAAATATGGATAAGATGGATAACAATTTCTTGTCCAAAATAAAATTCCACTATCCAACAGCTAAATTTTTTGATGCAAGAAGTATAGCTAGCAGAAATTTTATAAATCATTATCGAAAAAGATTTAATACCTATCCATCAAAATATGCAGTAGAAGGGTTTGATATTACTTACGATATATTAATGCGTTTATCTTTTAATAGTGATTTAATACACCAAGGAGCCTCGGAAAGATTAAGCTCTAAATACCAATTTATTGAAAACACATCAAATAGTATTTTAAATACGGGTATGTATATTATAAAATATGATGGATTAAGTTTAAAGGTGGTGCAGTAAAGTAAATTATGTCATATTTTTGGATTAAATTATAAGAGAATGGACAATGAGTTTTAACAATACTTGGAACTTACATAAAGATCATTTATTAAATTTTATCAAAACAAAAGTTGATGATAAGTCTGTTACTGAGGATATTTTGCAAGAAGTTAGTATAAAATTACTGGGGAGTATTGATCGGAATATTGAAATAAAAAACTATAAAAATTGGCTTTTTCAAGTCACGAGAAATACCGTTGCAGATTATTATAGGAAAAGTAAAGAACAAGTTGAATTGTTAACAGAGGAAATTGAATCTGTTTTGGAACCTAGCTCTTGCGTTTGCGATTTATCAGGATTTGTGATTCAAAATTACCTGCCTGAAAAATATAGCAAACCACTATACTTAAGCGATATTGAGCAAATTCCACAACAAGACATTGCCAACATGTTACAATTGAGCCTAACTGCAACAAAATCAAGAATACAAAGAGGCCGACAAAAATTGAAAGAATTGGTTACTGACTGTATTGATCTATCATATAATACTAAAGGGCAAATTGTTAATTTTCATATAAAATCCAATTGTGATTTACCACAAGAATTAAAAATGGAAATGGAACGATTAAATATTATGGTTTAATTTTGCGTCTTTTTGCTTTCTCTTTACGACTACAAGAGAAAGCAAACGCATGAAACATAAAATAATAACCTCAATAGTTGTACCCACATTATTAATTTTAACAGGAACCATAAGCTATTTAGTGATTAAATACAACTGGAGTTATGAAATAGCCTCTTATGCTATTTTTCTTTTTACCCTTGTTTATATTTTAATTTTTGAACGCATTAATCCATTGAAAAGTAAATGGAAGCCTAAAAAATCTGTTATTTGGACAGACCTCAAGCATTTCCTTTTCTCGGCAGCTATTTTTGATGCCTTGGGGAAGATGTTGGCCTTGTCAATGGTACTCTATATACAAAACTACTTTTTTAAGGAGTCTAATTTTTGGAGTACTCTTCCATTTTTCATAACATACATCATCGCCAATTTAATTGGTGAATTTCTGCCATATCTATACCATAGAATAAGCCATAAGGGAAACCCTAATTCATTTTTTAGCCTATTGCTATGGAACATTCATTCAATTCATCATTTACCCACAAGTTTAAACTGGTTTAAAACCAATTGGATTCACCCAATAAATATGTTGTTAAACACCCTATTAAAAATGTTTCCTTTATTGATTTTGGGCTTTAGCAAGGACATTATTTTTTTAGTTGGTATTACCCACATTGTTATTGCTTACCTATCCCATGCCAATATAAAAACTAAAAAAAGCTTTTGGGACTATATAATTGTTACGCCACAAATTCACCATTTTCATCACAGTACCAAAATGGAAGAAGCAAAAAACTTCAGTAACATATTGCCGTTTTGGGATATACTTTTTGGCACCTATTACAACCGAAAAGGAACTGTTGATAAAGTTGGTGTTATGAATTACAAAGAATCTAATTATCCAAAGACCAAAGCCTATGTGAAACAACTTACTTACCCATTAACATCATTTAAAAAGTGCTGTGCTTAAAATTTATTTGCAAAACTTTAACAATTTTATAGACGACTACGTTTAATAAATATTTTAAATTTGTTTTCTAAACGATAACGTTTAATAATATGCCAAAAATTATTGCTCAAAAAAAAGATTGGATCAAACTCGGATACAAGTTGTTTGCAGAAAGTGGAATTTCGGGAATAGTCATTGAAAAAATGTCGAAAAAATTAAACTGTAATAAATCCAGTTTCTATTGGCATTTTAAGA
>JAUIAA010000078.1 GCA_030425715.1 Bacteroidia bacterium
AGATAGTGAGACATTTAATGTAGGTAATATTAAAGTTTTTGGTACAGATGATACCGATGCTTTTCATATGGATTTATACCAAACCCAGATTAAAATGGAAACATTTTATGTGAATGATGGCGGTAACAAAATCAATGCAGTAGTTGAATTTGATTTTTGGGGTGGAGATGGAAAACTAAGACTGCGTAAAGCATTTGTAGAATTTAAACATTGGCAAATAGGGCAAAACTGGAATAATTTTGGCGATGAAGAACTTTGGCCTGATATTATGGAATGGGAAGGCCCTCCTTCAGGAACCTGGCTTAGAACCCCCCACATAAAATATTTTAATACTTTTAAAGATAAAAGCTGGGTATATGAGATGAGTTTGGAAGCTCCAATAACAAATTACGATAGTTTTGGAGATTTAGAACCTCTGGTAGAGGAGGCAAATCAAATTACTCCAGATTTAACTTTTGCAATTAAAAAAAACTATGATTGGGGGCATATTCGTCTTTCATCAGTATTAAGAAATGTAAGATATAAATATGCTGGAGAAATAGGGAACTTTATTGGATATGGGGCTTCCTTTAGTGGAATTTATAAAAAATCTAGAGGTATATTTCAATATCAATTAATTGCAGGTAAAGGTATTACAGCGTATATGGCGTCTGTTGCAGGTTTAGGTTTTGATGGTTGCCCAAATACCAATTTTGATATTTCAGCCACCCCAGCTACTGGTGGATGGATGTCGTATGAATATTATTTTACCAAAAAACTACACGGTAATGTTGTTATAGGTACCTCCATTTACGCTTTTGAAAACATGGAGCGTTTTATAGTTTTAGAAGGAGAGGAGGATAGCCTTACGGTTTTAGACGGTGATTTTGATAATTTTCATTATTATGGATTGTTCAATATAATGTACGATCCGTTTGACCGAATGACTATTGGTGTTGAATTAGATTATGGGGCAAAAAAAATAGAGATGAACGGTTATGTTGATAACCAATTTATCAATCAAAGCAAAGCTCGAGATGCCATGCGTATTAGCTTCGGATTTATGTTTTTTTTCTAAATGTTTTATAAATATTCTTTTACATTAGCATTATTTTTTAATTGAAGATACTTACATGAGGATTTACATAATTATTATCCCCCTTTTTATTTTACTTTTTTCCTGTCAAGCAGATAAAAACAAAGACAACTACCAAAATATTGCAACACATAAATCGGTTCATGTAGATGGTTATGTAGGCGCGCAAAATTGTAAAAGTTGTCACGAAGATGTTTTTCATGAATGGGAAGGCTCCCATCATCAATTGGCCATGCAGGTTGCCAACGAAAAAACCGTACTTGGTAATTTTGATAATTCCAAAGCTACTATTGATGGTGTAAATTATTTATTCTTTAAAAAGGATACTAGCTTTTATGTAGAAGTAAAAGAAATAGATAATTCTACCAAAACATATAAAATACAAAACACTTTTGGGGTTACTCCTTTACAACAATATTTAATTGATTTTGATGGTGGTAAAAAACAAGTGTTAAGAGCTACTTGGGATGTAGTTGCAAAAAAATGGTACCACCAATACCCCGGGGATAAAATTAAAACCAATGATTGGTTACATTGGACCAATGGTGCACAAAATTGGAATACCATGTGTGCTGAATGTCATTCTACAAATTTAAAAAAGAACTATGAATTAGAATCGGATACTTTTAAAACCACTTTTTCTGAAATAAACGTAAGTTGTGAAAGTTGCCATGGTGCTGGCAAAAAACATGTGAATTGGGCTAATAATTCTTCAGAAAAAAATGGCAATCCATTCATCCAAAAAGGAAAAACCCAATTTGAGCAAATTAAATTATGCGCTCCTTGTCATGCAAGAAGAGTAAAATTAACTAAAAATTTTAAACCAGGGGAAAACTTTGATAACCAATATATGTTGCAAAATATCAACCATCAATTTTACCACCAAGATGGTCAGATAGATGAAGAGGATTATGTGTATGGTTCTTTTTTACAAAGTAAAATGTATGCCAATGGAGTAAAGTGTAATGATTGCCATAATGTACATACCTTAAAATTAAAGAAACAAGGGAATGATTTATGCATGCAATGTCATGAGGATACTTATAATACTAAACAACATCATTTTCATCAAGAAAATACCGAAGGTGCATCTTGTATTAATTGCCATATGACTGGAAAAAACTATATGGGTAATGATTTTAGAAGAGACCACAGTTTTAGAATTCCAAGACCTGACCAAAGCGCAAAGTATGGAACACCAAATGCTTGTACTTCCTGTCATAAAGATAAATCTAACGAATGGGCAGCACAACAAATAGAAAATCATTACGGAAAAGAAAGAGAAGATCACTTTTCTGATTACCTTTTGTTGAGCCAAGATGATCGTATCTCTTCTTCAGAAAAAGAAAGCTTAAATACTTTTATCAACGATTTAAATTACCCAGAAATTGCTAGAAGTACAGTTATTGAGGGAATGCAAATAACGAATAATGAACAAATAAATAGTTTATTATTGGCCTTAAATGATTCGTCTCCTTTGGTAAGATACAACGCACTTACAAAGTTTAGAAATATGCCATTACAAGATAGAGTAAGTATTGCGCTAAAACATGCAAACGATAGTTCAAAATTGGTTAGAATAGGAGTAGGGCCGCTTTCCTATGGTATGGAAGCACTCCATTTAAATGATTTGGAGAAAGCAACTTTAGAGAAACCTAAAGTTGAATTAGAACAAATGTTATATAGCAATGCCGATTTTTCAAATGGAAGAATGCAACTTGGAGATTATTTTTTACAAAATAATGATATAAAAAGTGCTATCAAACATTATGAAGTAGCGTTGCAAAAAGACAGTTTGTTACTAGCGGTTTATTCTAACTTGGCAACGGCCTACAGTATTTTAAAGGACTATGATAAAGCCCATTTGGTGTTTCAGGAATGGATAAAACGAGAGCCAGAAAGTAGCAGACCTTATTATTTGAGAGCGCTGTTGAATTTTGAACTGCAAAATAAGGATCAAGCTGTAGCCGATTTAAAAATGTCGATCAAAATAAACCCTCAAAACAGTAGAGCTTTGTACAATTTGGCTACTTTTTATTATCAAGAAAAGCAGTTTGGTAAAGCGGAAACTAAAATTAAAGCAGCACTAAAAATAGAACCAAATAATCAGGATTATAAATACTTATTAGGGTTAATTTATAGAGATCAAGGCAGGTTTAAATCTAGTCAAAAAATCATGCAGGAATTACAACCTAGACAATAGTATTTTATTTTTAATCTATATTTTGTAAAGCCATTTTTACAATGCCGTTTTTAGATAAAATTAAAAGATTTTTTTCAAATTTATAATCCAAAGTAGTACGGTCTATACATTGCATTATTTTGGTAGTAATTTCGTGGTTATCCGGACAAGCCATCATAGTAGTTGCATACATACCAAATATTATTTTGTTGTTTTGCACTTCAATGGGTCCATTGAACATGTTACAACCATTATTTCCAAATAAAGTATTTTTAGTTAAGTTTAGTTCAAGAATTGGTTGTTTATTTTTAAAAGTATTGGGCTTAATGGTAATACCATCTACTTCTTTAATGAGCCAAATATTATGCAATCTAAAATCTGGAACATATTGTCCACATCCTTCAAAAGTCTTGTACTCACTATCTAAAGTTGTTTTATACTGTACCTTTACTTGGTAAGAAAATTCCGCTCCCGACATATTATCCACACATTTTTGATGGATTAATTGTATGTTTATTTCACCAGATTCTGTAATTGCTTTATATATGGTAATGTTGGGATCTTGTGTTTTTTCAGGTTTTGTTGGTGGCGTTCTAAAGTCAATACCATTCATCGTTTTAAATCTTATAGATTTATCGAAATCCATATCAAAAGTCCAAAATGGTTCATTTCCAGTGGCGTAAAAATCAATACCTTCTGCTATTTTTTTTAATAATATTTTTTGCATACCATTATTTTCTTTGTTTTCTAATCCCTCTTGAGGAGATTCTACAGTAGTTTTTTTAGTTTCAGCAGCCTGCTGGTTGGTTCCACAAGACACAAAAATTAGGATGCTTGTTATTAAAATTAGTTTTTGAAATAGCTTTTGTTTCATTTTTTATTTACTTTTTGTAAATATAATATTTTATTAGGTTTTAAGCGCTGTATTCAAGTGTATTACATTTGTATAGGCTTATGCTAGAAAAATTGTAATTTATTGTTAAGGGAGAAAATATGGTTAAAAAAAAGGCAGGTTTGTCAACCTGCCTTTCTCCATAAAATTTTAATTACTCTTTGGGGAAGTCAAAGCATCCATGGTATCTCCTAGATTGAAACTTGCGGCTTTCATTCTTGGTGGATACTCCTTGAATGTAGCAATAAAATTCGCAACATATTCTGAGGCTGGTAACAATAAGAAAACGTGATCTAAGTACCAATCCCAGTAGGTGTTAGAGGTTGTAGTTGCAAACTCATAAGGATCTCTTCTTAAATTATAAATCCATGGTATTCTTGTAATTACCATAGGTTTAGACCAAGTATCTAAAGTTCCTTGTGCGTTTTGGTGCATAAAGGTAACTTTCCAATCGTTATAACGTAATGCCATTAACTCACCGTCATCTGAAAAGTAAAATAATTCCTTACGAGGCCCATTTTTTTCTTTTCCTGTTAAATAAGGTAAAAAGTTATAGCCATCTAAATGTACTTTATACGATCTGCCACCTGCTTTTACCCCAGTTAATAATTTAGTTTTTACGTCAGGATTTCCTGCTGCAGCCAAATAAGTTGGAAACCAGTCCATACCCGACATAATTTCATTACAAACGGACCCAGCTTTAATTTTTCCTGGCCAACGTACCATAGAAGGAGTCCTCCAACCACCTTCCCAATTGGTATTTTTTTCTCCTCTAAAAGGATTAACCCCTGCATCAGGCCATGTGTTTTTGTGTGGGCCATTATCTGTACCATACTGAACAATAGTATTATCTGCAATACCTAGCTCATCTAAAACCGCTAATAATTTTCCTACGTGCATATCGTGTTCTACCATTCCATCAGCATATTCATCTTGTCCAGAAATCCCTCGATGTTCAGATTTTACATGCGTTCTAAAGTGCATACGAGTACCATTCCACCATACAAAAAATGGTTTCCCAGATTTTACCGATTTTTTAATAAATGCAATTGCTGCATCTGAAGTTTCATCGTCTACCGTTTCCATTCGCTTTTTGGTTAAAGGTCCAGTATCTTCAATTTTACCATCAGCATAAGAATGAATTACACCTCGCGGACCATATTTTTTTGAAAAATTAGGAAATTTTTTAGGATCTGGATAGTCGGGTAATTCAGGCTCCTCTTCTGCATTTAAATGGTATAAGTTTCCAAAAAATTCATCAAAGCCATGATTGGTAGGCAACATTTCGTCCCTATCTCCTAAATGGTTTTTTCCAAATTGACCTGTTGCATAGCCTAGAGGTTTTAACATTTCGGCAATGGTTGGGTCTTTTTCAGAAATACCTTCTGCAGCACCAGGCATACCTACCTTACTTAATCCAGTTCGCAAAACGCTTTGTCCCAAAATAAAGGAAGATCTCCCAGCAGTACAGCTTTGTTCTGAATAATAATCGGTAAACATCATTCCTTCTTTTGCAATTCGATCAATGTTTGGTGTATGGTAACCAACAAGTCCGAAAGTATAGGCACTAATGTTTGATTGACCAATATCATCTCCCCAAATTACCAAAATGTTTGGTTTTTGTTTTTTTTGTGCTTCCACGGAGGTACTTGTAAATCCAAAGAAAAGCAAAACGGCAAAAATTTGGCATTTACGAATTAGAGATTTGTTTTTTTTCATCATAAGATTTTTGTTTAAATAGTGTTTTAGTTATTGTTTTCTAAAATTAATAGTTTATCTAATGCTAATTTATCTCTCTCTATTAAATTGAAATCGAATGCAATGATACTTGAATATCTACCTTTTTTGTAAGAAAAGTAGTAGGAATCATGGCGATTATAAAAATCTTATACAGAAGAATGATATTAAGTTTAGGAACTAAGTTTTAGTTGCAATAAAAGTAATAAAATAATTTAGTAAAATACTATTTGTAGTGCGTAATCTAATGAGTAGAAGTAAAGTGAATAAGGTATAATATAAAAGTCATAGCAAGATTCAATAGTTGACATTTAAATACAAAATAAATGTTTTTTTTGTTTGATTTATAGCCCCCCTCAAGGCTTTTATCTCTTGCTATAACTTTTAAAATAAGAACTCACTTTTAAATATTTTGAAATAAAATGCAGTGTAACTTTTTCTTTTTCAGAGGGTATGGCAGCAATTTATTATTCTTTTTCATTTTTGTATAGTCCATATCTAACGGTTTTTTCTTTGTAAAATTGTATATTTATCAAAAATCTTAAGTATTTTTATGTAAATATTTGATAGGTAATAAGTAAAAGTTTCACCATAAAAACATATTTATGAAATTTAAATTGATATGGATCTTTGTAGGATTATTGTTTTTAGCCTGCGAAAAGAAAGCTTCTGAGCAAAAAGTTGCTAATAATTCAGACACAATAAAAGAGGAGCAGGTGGATTCAATATTGCAAGCCAAAAAAAATAAAAAATTGAGTAAAGAAGAGCAGATTGCCTCTGCGATTTTAGCAGCTCCAATGGAAGCAAGAGATAGTGCTAAGGTATATGGGTATGATCAAAACGGCGAATTGATTGTATTGAGAGAGGGAGAAAATTCTTTTATTTGTATTGCAGATAATCCTAATAAAAAAGGTTTTGAAGTGGTAAGTTACCACAGTAGCCTAGAGCCCTATATGGCTTATGGTCGTAAATTAGTTATGGAGGGAAAAAGCAGACAAGAAAAAGATAGTATTAGAGAAGTAAAAGCTTTGGCTGGGATTGTAAAAATGCCAGAGCATCCAGCTACTTTACATATATATTACGGAAAGGACGGATTTTTTAATACCGAAACTGGAAAAATTGAAAATGCAAAATATCGCTATGTGGTTTATATGCCATACGCTACTCAAGAGTCTACTGGTTTATCTTTAAAGCCAAATAAATCTAACCATCCTTGGTTGATGTTTCCTGGTAAATACAATGCACATATTATGATTACACCAGCCGAATAAAACTTTTTATTACTAAAAATTAAAAAAAAACACCTGCTATAAACAGGTGTTTTTATGTTAATGGTAGTTTTTAGCAATTTCTTGTACTTCATCTAAAACCCGTAATAGGTTTAGCCCCCAAAGTTTGGCTATCTGATTTTTATTATAGCCTCTTTTAACCAATTCTAAGGTTACATTAAAAGTTTCTGATGCATTTTTCCAGCCCTCAATACCTCCACCACCATCAAAGTCAGAGCTAATTCCTACATGGTCAATACCAATCAATTGTACCATATAATCAATATGGTTTACAAAGTCAACCACAGATGCACCTTTTTCGGCGGTTAAATAGCCATCAAAAGCAACGGCTTGTACAACCCCATTGTTTTTTGCAATTAGTTTTAAAAGTTTGTCGTTTAAGTTTCTACTATGGTTAAACATAGTTTGAGAAGAAGAATGTGATGCAATAACGGGTGCTTTAGATAGCATTAATATTTCTTCATTTGCTTTATCAGATGGATGAGACAAATCGATCATCATACCCACCTTATTCATTTCTTCTACCCATTGCTTTCCTAATGCACTCAGCCCATTATGCAACCAGACTTGGTCTTTTTCTCCTGTATTGCTATCGCTTAATTGACTATGCCCATTATGGGCTGGTGACATATACCTAGCCCCTAAATCGTAAAATTTCTTTACATTATTTAAATCCGTAGCAATTGGAAATCCATTTTCAACGCCAATCATAACCACTTTTTTTCCGGCTGCATGAATTCTTTTTACATCTTTTGAGGTTAACGCAAGTTCAACTTGATCTGGCGCAAAATCATTTACCAACCTGTGAATTGCGTTAAATTTATCCATAGCATTTTGATAAGCTTTGGCATAACCTTCGCTATTCAATTCACCTTGTCCTGTATAAACAATAAGCCAAGCTACATCTAAACCTCCTTGTTGCATTTTAGGTAGATTTACTTGCGTGTTTAAGTCTTGCGTGTAGTTCTTGTTTTTTGTAAAATTATTTACATTAAAATCATCATGTGTATCAATGGTAATAACCTTGTTGTGAATTTTTTTTGCTTTTTGTACTAGTTTTTCTTGGGGTAAATTTTGTTGTGCCATTAGAAAAGGGGATGTCAATAAGCATAGAACTAAAAATGAATTTTTAAGATGCATGTTTTTATAAAATTAAAAATTGAAAGTGATAAAGATAAGCAATTCAAAAAGGAGTGTGCAGTTAAAAATGTGGAATAAAAACTGTAAATTATAAATTGAATACTACACTAATTGGTTTGCGATATATTCATTTTAATAGACTTAATAATAGCAAAATCTTTATGATACACTACATCTTTTAATATTGCTATAATTTTATAAATAAATGGAGTATTAATATACTTTTAAAACAGTTGGTTTTTGCCCTAAAAAAATCGTTGAACATTGTAAAATATTAGAACATAAAAATTGTAA
>JAUIAA010000079.1 GCA_030425715.1 Bacteroidia bacterium
GACACCTTTTGTATTTATAAATATGGAAGCTATGTGCAATCTATGAATCATGAAAATGCTGAGCTCATTTTTGAATCGCAAAAAGTGCTACAAAAAGCAGCTATTATTGGGTTTGAAGATTTGTTAGAAAAACAAAAAATAGCCTGGTCTAAAATTTGGGAAACGGCTGATATTGTAATTGAAGGAGATGTAAAAGCACAACAAGCTATTCGTTTCAATATTTTTCAACTCAATCAAACTTATTCTGGAGAAGATTCTCGACTAAATATAGGCCCAAAAGGTTTTACAGGTGAAAAATATGGTGGAAGTACTTACTGGGACACCGAAGCTTATTGTATCCCCTTCTATATGAGTACCAAAGACAAACAGGTGGCAAAAAACTTGTTGCTGTACCGCTACCATCAATTAGACAAAGCAATTGAAAATGCTGAAAAATTAGGGTTTAATAACGGTGCTGCTTTATATCCTATGGTTACCATGAATGGGGAAGAATGCCATAACGAGTGGGAAATTACTTTTGAAGAAATACATAGAAATGGAGCCATGATCTATGCCATTTACAACTATGTAAATTACACCAATGATTATAGCTATATACCTCAATTTGGTATGGAAGTAATGATTGCCATTGCTAGATTTTGGCAACAGCGAGCTAATTTTTCTAAAGACAAAAATAAATACGTAATCCTTGGTGTTACAGGCCCTAACGAATACGAAAACAACACAAACAATAATTGGTATACCAACTATTTAGCGCAATGGTGTATCCATTACACCTTAGAAAATCTAGAAATACTTAAAACAGAATATCCTGAAGATTTTAACCTGATTATTGCGAAAACCAGCCTTAGTCTTAACGAACTTTCAAAATGGAAAGACGTAGCTGATCATATGTATCTTCCTTATAGTGAAAAACACAATGTATATTTACAGCAAGATGGATTTTTAGACAAAGAACTGATAACTGTAGATCAATTGGATGCTTCGCAAAGACCGATTAATCAAAAATGGTCTTGGGATAGAATTTTAAGGTCTCCATATATCAAACAAGCCGATGTTTTACAAGGATTTTACTTTTTTGAGAACAAATTCAGTAAAGAAAATATCATCAATCATTTTGATTTTTATGAGCCTTTAACCGTACATGAATCCTCACTTTCGCCATGCGTACATTCTATTTTAGCAGCTAAAATTGACCGTATGGACAAGGCTTATGAAATGTATTTACGTACAGCAAGATTAGATCTTGATGATTACAACCATGAAGTGCATGAAGGTTTACACATTACAAGTATGGCGGGTACTTGGTTGTCTATTGTACAAGGATTTGGTGGAATGCGTAATTTTGATGGTAAATTATCCTTTACACCACAAATTCCTAAAGAATGGAAATCTTACTCTTTTAAAATTAATTTTAGAGGCGCTACAATTAAAGTTTACAAAAGCCATAAAGAATGTAAATTTATTAACGAATCTGAAACTCCAGTAAAGATTTTAGTAAATGGTAAAGAACAATCTTTAGAAAAAAACGAGTTGGTAAATATTTAATAAATTAATACGATGAAAAAAGTTTTAAAATTAAAAATTGTGGTGGTTGTAATCCTGTTTTTAGGTTACTCCCTAAATGCACAAACAGTAGAAAGAGTAGAACCTCCATTTTGGTGGTCGGGTATGAAAAATACGAGTTTGCAATTGTTGATTTATGGAGAAAACATTTCATCATTATCGCCAAAAATTGAGAATACAGCGGTACAAATTACCAAAGTGCATCAAGCAAAAAGCCCCAATTATCTATTTGTAGATTTAGACATTTCCTATGCAAAAGCAGGAAAGTTTGAAATACTATTTTTAAAAGGCAAGAAAAGAAAACTAACTTACCATTACGAGCTTAAAGCACGAAAAAAAAATACAGAAAGTAAACTAGGTTTTGGCAGCTCAGACGCTATTTACCTCATCACACCAGATCGTTTTGCTAACGCCAATCCAAAAAATGATATCGTAAAGGGTTTAAAGGAAAACAAAATTGACCGCAACGATGATTATGCAAGACATGGTGGTGATATACATGGAATTACAAATCATTTAGATTATATAGATGATTTGGGTTTTACCGCAATTTGGTCTTGTCCTTTACTTACCAATGATATGAAAAGTCAATCTTATCACGGGTACGCAATTACAGATTATTATCAAATTGATCCTCGCTTTGGGACTTTAGAAGATTATATTGCACTATCTGAAAAGGCTTCCAAAAAAGGAATAAAATTGATTATGGATCAAGTAGCTAACCATTGCGGATTAGAACATTGGTGGATGAAAGATTTACCATTTTCAGATTGGGTAAATTTTCAAAAAGATTTTGAAGCAGGAAAACCTACGACTTATTCTAACCACAAACGCACTACCAACCAAGATTTTTATGCCTCTAATATAGACAAGAAAAGAATGTCGGATGGTTGGTTTGTAGATAGTATGCCAGATCTAAACCAACGTAATCCTTTTTTGGCCACTTATATTATTCAAAATAGTATTTGGTGGATAGAATTGGCTAACTTAGGAGGAATTAGACAGGATACTTATCCATATCCCGACAAAAATTTTATGGCCAAATGGGCAGGAGCAATTATGCAAGAATATCCAAATTTTAGCATTGTTGGCGAAGAGTGGAGCACAAACCCATTGTTAGTTAATTATTGGCAGGCAGGAGCTAATAATAAAGATAGTTATCAGTCTCATTTAACTTCTACAATGGATTTTCCTATGCAAAAAAATATTGTAGATGCGCTAAAAGAAGAGGAATCTTGGGGCTCAGGTTTGGTAAAAATGTATGAAGGCTTAGCCAATGATTTTGCCTATGCTAACCCCGAAAAAATCATGATTTTTCCCGACAATCATGATATGAGCAGAATTTATACCCAACTAAATGAAGATGTAGCTTTAACACAAATGGCTTTGGCTTATTTGTTAACCTTACCTCGAATTCCACAAATATACTACGGTACCGAAATTTTAATGAACGATACTGCAAAACCAGGAGATCACGGTCTAATCAGAAGCGATTTCCCTGGAGGCTGGCAAGGAGATAAAGTCAATGCTTTTACAGGAGATGGACTTAATTCCCAACAAAAAGAAATGCAATGGTTTGTAAAAACTTTACTACAATATCGCAAAAATAGCAAAGCTATACACCAAGGTAAAACCAAGCATTTTGCTCCCAATAATGGTATTTACGTTTTGTCAAGAACTTTTGAAAACGAACAAGTAATACTTTTTTTGGTAAAAAAGCCACAAATTCTAGATATGGAGTATTACCAAGAGTTAAATCTAGATACTGTTCCTTATAAAAATATTCTCACCGGAAAAAAGTTGCAATTTTCACAAAACTTCAATTTTGATAAAGTTGGTGTTTATCTGTTTACATCCAAATTGTAAAATATGATTAGGCCTGTTTTTTATCTGTTTTTTTTATGTACTTATGTGATGGGTGCGCAAGTAACTTTTATAATTGATAGCTTGCCAAAAACACAGGCTAAAAATAGTGCCATTTATATATCTGGCGATTTTGAAGGTTGGACAGGCGGACAAAAAAAATACAAGCTGACGTATGGAAATGGACAGTATTCTATCACTTTACCTGTAACGAAAAAAAATGTTCTTTTTAAGTTTACCCAAGGCTCATGGAAAAACGTAGAAAAAAACAAAGATGGAAACGATATTACTAATAGAAAATATGTTCCAATAAAAGATAAGGATACCGTTTATATTCAAATCAAGAGCTGGCAATCTGATAAAAAAGATAGTAGCAACGATTTAAATGTATATACTTATGCCGAAGCGTTTGTAATGCCTGAATTGGATGGACGAAAACGAAAAATTTGGATGTATTTACCTCCAAACTACAATAGTTCTAAAGAGCATTATCCTGTAATTTATATGCATGATGGACAAAATATTTTTAATCAAGCTACCTCTTATGCTGGAGAATGGCATGTAGACGAGACCTTAAATGAACTTTATCTAAAACAAAAAAAGAAATTTATTGTTATTGCAATTGCAAATGGAGACTCTTTAAGAATTGAAGAATATACACCCTGGAAAAATAAAAAATATGGTGGAGGAAGAGGAGACGATTATTTAAACTTTATTGTTCACACTTTAAAACCGCAGGTAGATGCTCAATTAAGAACATTATCTGGTCCAAAAAACACCGCTATAATTGGAAGTTCACTTGGAGGATTGATTTCTATGTATGCTGGATTAAAATACCCTCAAGTTTTTGGTAAAATTGGTGTTTTTTCTCCCGCTTTTTGGATTAATCCAAGTGTTTTTGATTATGCCAAAACACATGCTAAAATTCCCAATCAAAAAATCTATTTTAATATGGGAGAGCTAGAAGGTTCAGAGCCCATTGATCAAATGCACAAAATGATTAAAACTATTGAGCAAAATGGGTTTCCAAGTAAAAATATCAACGAAAAAATTATCCCAAAAGGAGCACATAATGAAACTACTTGGAGTGCCGATTTTAAAGCCGCCGTTTTATGGCTTTTTGATGAAAAAACTACAAAATAAATTTGTGATGTACTATGTTTAATTTTTTTAAATACCTATTTTTCAGTATTACTTTATCTTTCTTTTCTAGCTGTAATAAACAGCAATCTGCTTTAAAAGAATCTACAAATCCAGAAGAAGGAAAAAAAGTAGTTTACCAAGTTTTTACCAGACTTTTTGGCAATGAAAATACCACAAATAAACCTTGGGGTACTATAGAAGAGAACGGAGTTGGAAAATTTAACGATTTTACCAATACTGCTTTACAAGAAATTAAAAACTTAGGAGTTACGCATATTTGGTATACAGGTGTTTTACACCATGCCATGGTTACGGATTATACAGCTTATGGAATTTCTAATGACGATCCAGATGTAGTAAAAGGAAGAGCCGGCTCGCCTTATGCGGTAAAAGATTATTATAATGTTGATCCCGACTTGGCTGTAAACCCAGATAAAAGATTACAAGAATTTGAAGAACTAATTGCAAGAACACATCAAAACGGATTAAAAGTAATTATTGATATTGTACCCAATCATATTGCAAGAAAATATGAGGGAAAAACCAATCCAAAAAACGTGTTAGATTTTGGGATAAAGGATGACACAACCGTAACTTACGCCAAAAACAATAATTTTTACTACGTGGTTGGGGAAAGCTTTAAAGTACCCAAATGGGAAAATCATTACCTTCCGCTTGATGGAGAAAAAAATAAACTTATAGATGGTAAATTTGAAGAAAAACCTGCCAAATGGACTGGCAATGGATCTAGGTTGTCACAACCAAATATGCACGACTGGTATGAAACAGTAAAAATAAACTACGGTATAAAACCTGATGGAACAAAAGACTTTGAAACTTTACCACAAAATTTTGCAAAGTTATCTTATAAAGAACACCATGAATTTTGGAAAGATAAAGAAGTACCAGATTCATGGAAAAAATTTAAAGATGTTACCCAATATTGGTTAGAAAAAGGAGTAGATGGTTTTCGATACGATATGGCAGAAATGGTTCCTGTTGCATTTTGGAGCTATCTAAATTCGTCAATAAAAATAAAAAATCCAAATGCTTTTTTATTGGCAGAAGTATACAATCCAAATCTGTATAGAGATTATATTCACTTAGGAAAAATGGATTATTTATATGATAAGGTTGCGCTATACGACACCATAAAACACATTGTACAAGGATATGGTTTAACCGATAATTTACCTAACATACAAAAAGATATAGCCGATATAGAGCATCAAATGTTACATTTTTTAGAAAATCATGACGAGCAACGCATTGCCAGTCCGCAATTTGCTGGTAGTGCTGTAAAAGGTAAACCAGCTATGGTGGTATCGGCAACCATAAGTAGTTCGCCAACCATGATTTATTTTGGACAAGAAGTTGGAGAGCCAGGAGCTGAAAATGCCGGGTTTGGAAAAGCTTCAAGGACTTCTATATTTGACTATATTGGAGTGCCAAACCATCAACGATGGATGAATGGTAAAAAATTTGACGGTGGTTTGCTTTCAAAAAAAGAGCAACACCTTCGCGATTTTTACAAACGACTATTAAACTTTACTTTAAACAGTAAGGCTTTGATGGGTAATTATACAGAGATACATAGCTTTAATAGAAAAAACACCAAAAATTACAACACCAAAGTATTTTCGTTTGTTCGTTGGAAAGGGGAAGAAAAGCTAATTATTGTATCTAATTTTGATGCGGAGAACAGCTATACTTTTAATTTAAAAATTCCTAGTGAAATTATTAAATTATGGCATCTTAAAAAAGACCACTATACACTAACAGATCAGCTTTATGGTTTGTTCAAATGTAATTTAAAAGTTACAGATGAGATGGGTTCAGTAAAAATAGAACTTGCTCCCTTACAATCGTATATTCTAAAATTAGAATAGATTTTACTCCGTTTTTAAGAGAGCTTCATGATTGTTATCTTTACAATAAAGTGCTTTCCGTTTATAAATAAAAAATAATTGTACTTTCGAAAGGTAAAAAGTAAAAAGCCTTTTATTTGAAACCCTTACTAATTGATAGAAGTAATTTAGAAAACGAATCCTTTACCACCAAAAGGCATTGTTTTCCTCATTTTTTAAAAGTTTGGCACCATCATCCCGAACTGGAATTGGTGGTGGTTTTAAAAAGTAGGGGTACTAGATTTATTGGTGACAGTATTGCTCCGTTTAGGGAAGGTGAAGTTGTTTTAATTGGTCAAGATTTACCCCATATGTGGTTGAATAATCAAGAGTATTTTGAAAAAAATACTAATCTCCAAGCCGAGGCAATTGCCATACATTTTAAAGAAAATTTTGCAGGTCTTGACTTTTTACAAATGCCAGAAATAAAAGCCATTGCAAGATTATTGAAAAAGGCAACATTAGGTATACACTTTCTTGGGGACACCACTGGTATTGTTAAAAAAATAAAAACGATTTACCAATTGGAAGGTTTTGATAAAACCATTGCATTTATACAATTATTAAACCAATTGGCACACCACAAAAACATACAGTTATTATCTAGCAAAGGATTTGTAAATTCCTTTGGCGAAACTGGAAGAAAAAATTTACATGGTGTTTACGAATATATTTTTGAAAATTTTAAACAGAATATTTCGCTAAACGATATTGCTAAAATTGCCCATATGAATCCTTCTGCTTTTAGCAGATTTTTTAAACGCATGAACCAAAAAACATTTACCACCTATTTAAGTGAAGTAAGAATTGGTTATGCCTGTAAACTTTTGATGGAAAACAAGTATAATGTTGCCCAAATATGCTACGAATCAGGGTTTAATAATATTTCTAATTTTAATCGGCAATTCAGAAAAATTAAGAATTGCAACCCATCTTTTTATGCTAAACAGCATATCTAATAATTACTATTATTACTTATTTTTAATATTTATCGTTAAAAAAGCAAATTTAGTATCGTATTTAGCCAATTATGTAGTAGCACCTCAGGTTATCAACCCTTAAATTTGATTTCCTCAATTTTAAATGAATTATGAGTTCCATAAAAATTATCGATATAATAGTAAAAGATATACGCTTTCCAACAAGTAAGTCTTTAGATGGATCCGACGCTATGAATCCCGATCCGGACTATTCTGCTGCTTATGTAATTTTAAAAACCAACCATCCAAAAAAAATTGAAGGTCACGGACTAACCTTTACCATTGGAAGAGGTAATGAATTATGTGTGGCCGCAATACAGTCACTTTCCCATTTGGTTCTTGGTAAAGAATTAGAATCTTTTACTTCAAATATGGGTGCCTTTTGGAAAATGATAACAGGAGATAGTCAGTTACGATGGTTAGGACCAGAAAAAGGAGTCATTCATTTGGCTACTGGTGCACTGGTAAATGCCGTTTGGGATTTATTCGCTAAAGCGGAAAGAAAACCTTTATGGAAATTATTAGCAGATATGACTCCTGAAGAGATGGTAAACTGTATTGATTTTACTTATATTTCAGATGCAATTACACCCCAAGAAGCATTAGCTCTTTTACAAAAAAATAAAGCCACCAAACAAGATAGAATTAACGACCTTTTAAAAAATGGCTATCCAGCTTATACTACTTCTGCAGGTTGGTTAGGCTATTCTGATGATAAAATGAGAAGATTGTGTAAAGAGGCTAAAAACGAAGGCTTTAAGCATATGAAAATTAAGGTTGGCTCTGATTTAAATGACGATATGAGAAGAGCGGCAATTATAAGAGAAGAAATTGGCGATGATCTTAAATTAATGATGGATGCCAATCAAAAATGGGATGTAGATGAGGCCATTAAAAATATGGCTTCTTTAGCTAAGTTTAATCCTTGGTGGATTGAAGAACCTACTAGTCCGGATGATATTCTTGGACATGCAAAAATTGCAAAAGCTGTTGCACCAATAAAAGTAGCCACTGGTGAGCATTGTCAAAATAGGGTAATGTTTAAGCAATTAATGCAGGCAAAGGCAATTGAAATTTGTCAGATTGATAGCTGCCGTGTTG
>JAUIAA010000080.1 GCA_030425715.1 Bacteroidia bacterium
CTTTTTTTATCGATGGGTATTCTAGTGTAGGCAATATCATGTCGGGGAGGTTTTTGGGGGAGAAAAATTACCCGCAAATTTGGATGTTGAGTAAGCAATTGAACAAATACACTTTAATTATTTCTTCCATTTTAGGAGTTATTTGTTTTGCTTTATATTTTCCAATTGGAAGGCTTTTTAGCAACCAAAAAGAAGTATTGGACTTGTTTTACAGCATTTTCTGGATTGTGATTTTAATGCAACCCATCAACGCGATAGCCTTTGTTTTTGATGGTATTTTTAAAGGAATGGCCGAGGCTGTTGCCTTGCGAAACACGCTTTTAATTGCCACTTTTATAGGTTTTGTACCTGTATTATTATTAGGCGATGCCTTAGATTTAAAACTTTATGGTATTTGGATTGCCTTTACCGTTTGGATGCTTTTACGTGGCGGGATTTTAATTTATCTGTTTAAAAAGAAATATTGAGGGTTTATTGGTCTTTTCCTTCACAAAACGATCCTTAATGTTTTCAAAATCTTGAATTAAACATAATTAAGTAGAGCTAAGAGTTTTAACAGTAATAATAATCTATTCGAAATCTTGTATTTCCTTCAATAGTTTTTTTAAGTGACGATTTATAATTGCCCAAACTATAGAATTATCAATACTATCATACGCGTGCACTAACCTATTTCTAAACCCGATGATTTGTTTGTCATACTCAATTTCAATATCAGGATTAATTTTTCTTAATTGATTCAATGCTTCGCCAATGATTGCTAATTGTCTTTCCACGGCACTTTGAGTTTTTAAATCCTTATCATAAACATTGAAATCTGTAATGCCAACTGTAAATTTTTCTATCAAGTCGATAGCCATTAAAATATCAGATAGATATTTTTTGCTCTTTTCCGTCATAGATTAAAGTTTTTGTTGCATCAATGTTTTTCTTTAAAACAGGGTTTTTAATAGAGGCGTTGGTTAATAAATCAACTTTTCTTTGAAAGAATTGTTCAAAGTTATCCCAAATATTCATAAGGTTTTCTCCTCGTTCAATAGGATCTTCATTATCAATCTCAATTAACAAATCTATATCACTAGAATCCTCATTAAATTCATTAGAAATTGAAGAGCCAAAGGCATATAAGTTTTTTACATTATGTGATTTACACAAAACCAAAAACTCTGTCATTCTATGTTTTATAGATTCTTTTAAGTTCATAAAGCTAAAATAATGTATTTTTTTTGATACTCCTATTTTTACTAATCCTGTTTTAGGATAAATAAATCTCAGCAGGGTTAAAACCTGCTGAGATAAATATTTTAAAATTGTATTCCAAAGCTTATGCCCCAAGAACGCATGATTAAATCTAACGGTTCTTCAAATCCATTTTCGTAAATAGGTTTTGCTCCTTTTAAATCGAGTTGGTTCATTTCTGCAAAAATATTGGTCGTAATATTAAAATTATCGTTTCTATAGATAGGTAACCCCATACCAAACCTACCTCCAAAACCTTTTTTAAATTGGTCTTTATTCAAACTAATAAGCGGTGTGCCTTGTATATATATGTAAATATTGTCTCTATCCACAAAATAAAACTTCAATACCCCTCCTAATTTTAACATAAACAAATTAGGATCGGCTAAAGTCTGAAATCCTCCCAAAACACCAATACTTAAATTTTTAAACACCAAATAATTATAGGCAAATTGCACTCCAAAAGATTTTAATTTAAATCCGTTATCCGCTATATCATCTTCATGCCCTGTGTGCCCTAGACCATAATTGTATTCTAATTTATTTACAAACACCGTTTCTAACTCTACAGTAGAATACCATTTTTTTAAATCTTTATCTGATTGTGCATTACATAGCATCCCGATACATAATACTAAAACGTGTATAATTTGTTTTTTCATTTTTTTAAAGGAAACGTAAATCCAAAAGCAGCAGCTCCTACAAATTGTCTTATACTTGGCTGAAAATAATAGGTAAAAGCGAGGTTAAAATTATGTTTAGGTCCTAATTCTAATCCAAGAGAGAAAGGAATATGTAATACCAATCCATTTTTATCCATATCATCAAAAGGAGTATAGGTAGTAAACGAACCTATTGAAGCACCTATTCCAGTTTCTAAATATGGTGCAACCCAAGGAATAGGTGCGGTAACTCTTGCTTTTCCTCCAATTAAAAATGCATTTGAAGTAGTTTCATACGTTGTGGGGTTTTGATTTAGATCTTTCCCATTTGATTTTGTTAAAATTAAACCCGCATAAGGTCTTATATCAAACCATTTAGAAATCGCAAATACATATTCTCCTTGTAAATAAAATCCAGGGCTAACGATATCAACATCATCATAAGGTGCGCTTAATCCATAACCTATGGCAACGTTTATCGCCTTTTCTTTTGTTTGTTGAGCTTTAACTTGAATTGACAATAAAAGTATTAAAATTGCTATACCCAAAAACCATTAATTTTAGGGAGTCCCATTTTATGTAAATTTTAAAACTTTTAAAAATCAAGAAACCTTAATAATCAAATTGGCAGTATTATCACTAGCTCCTTTACCTCCTAATTTTTGCTCTAGCTCAAAATAGTTGTTAAATATTTTTTCTCTGTTTTTATGGTCTAATATTTTATACAACTCGTCTTCTAAGCGTTTTTCATTAAAATCATTTTGTATCAATTCGGTAACGGCTTCTTTATCTAAAATTAAATTTACCAAAGAAATGTATTTGATGTTTTTTACCAATCTTTTCCCTATTTGATAAGAAATGGCATTGCCTTTATAACAAACCACTTCTGGCACTTTAAACAAAGCAGTTTCTAGCGTTGCAGTACCCGAAGTTACCAATGCGGCATAAGCAACCGAAAGTAAATCATAGGTTTTATTTTCTATCAATGCAACCTTTTGGTTTTTGATAAATTCTTGGTAAAAAGCTTTGGGTTGTGAAGGTGCGCCTGCAATAACAAATTGAAAATCATCAAATTGATCTACCATTTTTAGCATTACTTCTAACATTTTTTTTATTTCCTGTTTTCGGCTACCTGGTAAAAGTGCGATGATTGGCTTATTATTTAGTTTATGCTCCTTTCGGAAGGTATCTAAATCTAATACAGGTCTATCCGCAATAGCGTCTAACAAAGGGTGGCCAACAAAATGAACTGGAAAATGGTGCTTTTTTTCATAAAAATCCTTTTCAAAAGGAAGGATGACATACATTTGGTCAACATCTCTTTTTATTTTATGGATTCTGTTTTCCTTCCAAGCCCAAATTTGAGGAGAAATATAGTAGTGAACAGGAATTTTTTCTTTTTTGGCAAATTCTGCAATACGCATGTTAAAACCAGGGTAATCCACTAAAATCAAGACATCGGGCTGGTAATTTAGAATGTCTTTTTTACAAAATTTAATATTGTTTAAAATGGTTTTTAAATTCATCAATACTTCGGCAAAACCCATAAAAGCCAAATCGCGGTAGTGTTTTACCAAATTGTCTTCTCCTGCCACCTTTGCCATCAAATCACCTCCCCAAAATCGAAATTGGGCATGTGCATCCCTTTCTTGCAAAGCTCTCATTAAATTAGAAGCGTGCAAATCGCCCGATGCCTCTCCTGCTATGATGTAGTATTTCACTATTTTAAATTTTAAATAAACTGTGCGCCTAAAATTATTATTGCCAATGCAATGCATGCCAAAACCACCCCTCTTGCTCTATACTCTTGTTTCTTTTTTAAAAAAATAAAAAACACCAATAAGTTTGGCAAAGCCGATAAACCAATAATCTTGCCTAAAAACCCTTCCTCTATTATTACTTTTAAGGTAGTTTCAAATTCGGCAGTACTCATCAATTCCACATACAAATAGAAACCAAAAATAGTTGCAATAATTGCTACCAAAAAACCAATAAAAACCTCCTTTTTTATCATAGATTCCACTGTTTTAAGTTTTGCATAAATTTATGAGCAGTCAAATCAAATTGCACGGGAACCACAGAAATATAATTGTTTTCTAAAGCCCAAATATCTGTGTCTTCCCCTGCATCCATGTTAATAAATTTACCCGTAAGCCAATAATATTCTTTTCCAACAGGGTTGGTTCTCTTATCAAATTCTTCTACCCAATTTGCTCTTGCTTGTCGGCAAGTTTTAATGCCTTTAAACTCGTTATTTTTTAGTTTAGGAAAATTTACATTGAGCACTACGCCATCGGGTAAGCCATTTTGTAATACTTCCAAAGCTATTTTTTTCACATATTTTTTTAAACCTTCAAAATTGGCATTCCAAGAATAATCTAAGAGTGAAAACCCTATGGCGGGAATACCTTCAATTCCCGCTTCTATGGCCGCACTCATGGTGCCTGAATAAATTACATTGATCGAGGCATTAGAACCATGATTGATTCCTGATACACATAAATCGGGTTTTCGGTTTAAAATTTCACTATTTGCCATTTTTACACAATCGGCTGGAGTACCAGAACAACGGTATTCTAACTGTGGTTCGTCTTCATTGGCTATCACATCGCAATACAACGTAGAATCCAAGGTAATTGCGTGCCCCATACCACTTTGAGGGCTGTCTGGCGCGATAACGACCACCTCTCCAATTTCGTTCATTACTTCAATTAGCGTTCTTATACCAGGAGCAGTAATTCCATCGTCATTGGTTACCAGAATTAATGGTTTTTTATCCATAAATTTTAATTTGAAACAAATTTAATCTTTTTGATTTTACTAAGTTTCATTTATGTTTAACAATTTATTAGCAAAGAATCTGTTATGATATGATTAATATTGTTATGAATTACTAAAATATCCCTCAAGGTATCGTGTTTTATAAGAGAAAATTATAATTTCGATTTAAAATAATAGGAAATTATTATCTTGTGCCAGAATATATTGTTGGGTGACAAATAAATATTCATGAAAAAAATAGTTTATTTTATGAAAAGAAGATACAAAATAATATTACCGTTACTTATTGTAGCGAGCATATTGTTTGGCTTTCAAAAAGCAAATAATCCAGATCCAGAAAAAGACAAAATTTTAATTGGTTTAATTCGATATGCCTTGACCAAAGGGCATTATGAACCACATCAAATTAACGATGAGTTTTCTGCAAATGTTTTTGATGAATTTATTGATGCCTTAGATCCTTACCGAAGGTTTTTCATGCAAAGTGATATTGATGAATTTTTACAATATAAGTATCTAATTGACGATCAAATAAAAAGTGAAGACCTTACTTTTTATAAAGTAGTTTATGCCAGATTTCAACAGCGTTTAAAAGAATCAGAAAAATATTATACTGAGGTTTTACAAACACCATTTGATTTTGATAAGGATGAAAGTTATAGCGTGGATTATGACAATAAATCCTTTGCTAAAACCAAGGCAGAATTAATAAGAAATTGGCGCTTACAATTAAAAGTAAGTACTTTATCTCGTTTACACGATAAAATTGAAGTAGAATATGCACAAATAAATGAGGGAACATTAAATGCTCCTACACCTTTTGTAACGGTAGAAAAACAATCTAGAAAATCTACCCAAAAAAGTTTAGACGATTTGTATAATTTGATGGCAGAATTAGACGATACCGATTGGTTCTCTGTGTACATCAATACCATAACGTTACAATTCGACCCACATACCAATTATTTTGCACCTAAAGACAAAAAACGTTTTGACATTAGTATGGCTGGAAAGCTAGAAGGAATTGGTGCAAGATTGCGTAAAAAAGAGGATTTTACTACTGTAGAAGAGCTAATTTCTGGCGGACCAGCATGGATGGGTGGTGAATTGGAAGTTGGGGATGCTATTTTAAAAGTAGCACAAGGCGATGGTGAACCTGTAGATATTATTGGTATGCGTATTGATGATGCCATTGAATATATCAAAGGAAAAAAAGGTACCGAAGTTAAACTAACGGTATTAAAAATTGATGGCTCGGTAAAAGTAATTTCTATTGTTCGAGATATAGTAGAATTAGAAGAAACCTTTGCAAAATCGAGTACGGTTAAAGTAAATAATAGAAAATTTGGAATAATCAATCTGCCAAAGTTTTATATAGATTTTAACGAAGCCAACTACCGTAATTCCGCTACCGATATGGAGCAAGAAATTATGCGTTTAAAAGAAGATAATGTAGAAGGCCTATTGATTGATTTAAGAAATAATGGAGGAGGCTCATTAAAAACGGCCATTGAAATTGCAGGTTTATTTATTGAAAAAGGACCTGTAGTTCAAGTAAAATATAGAGGCGAAGATCCAAATGTACGCTCGGATAAAAACAAAAAAATTCAATGGGATGGCCCATTGGTAGTTTTAGTAAACGAATTATCTGCATCTGCTTCCGAAATTTTTGCTGCAGCAATGCAAGATTACAATAGAGCTGTTATTATTGGTAGTAAACAATCGTTTGGTAAAGGAACCGTGCAAAATGTATTGCCATTAAACAATTATTTTAATTATCCTAAAGATTTGGGTGCTTTAAAAATGACCATTCAAAAATTCTATAGAATTAACGGCGGATCTACCCAATTAAAAGGAGTGGAAAGTGATATTGCTATGCCAGATCGATATACTTATTTAGATATTGGTGAAAGAGATGAGCAAAATCCGTTGGCTTGGGATAAAATTGAACCTGCAGAATACACACCATTTAACGCTTATGCAAACTTTAATGAGGTGGTAAACAACAGTAAAAAAAGAATTGCGGCAAATCCTCAATTTATGTTAATTGATAAAAATGCCAAATGGCTAAAAGAAGGTAGAGATAATAATATTGTTAACTTAAATTATCGCAAATACAAAGAAGAAATTGACCAACGCAAACTAGAAGGAGAACAGTTTGACGCTATTTCAAAATACAATAATCATTTAGATTTTGAATCGCCTAGCTATGAATTACCTTTAGCGGCAAAAGATTCTGTTTTTGCTAAAAAAAGAGCAACTTGGCATAAAAATCTTGGGAAAGATATTTATGTAGAAGAAGCTTTGGCAGTATTATCAGAATTAAAAATGAAAAAAAGCAACTTGTTGGTAAAAAACTAATATACAGCACATTATAAAAATATCCTTAGTAAAATATTTCGTTTTATTGAGGATTTTTTTTATCCGTTCTATTTTAAAAAATTAACTTTGCCCATTATTTAAGCAATCCATTTTGCAAACTATATTTCAACAGCATGTACAAGTCAATTTTCCTTTTTTAAAAAGGGCACGCTTACTTTTGGCAATTTCTGGAGGAATGGACAGTATGACTTTATTTTATTTAATAAAAAACTTAAACCCTAATATTGCACTTGCACATTGCAATTTTAAACTAAGGGGCAAAGATGCGGATGCAGATGAAAAATTTGTAATTTCTATCGCAAAAAAGAATAATATTCCCGTTTTCACCACTTCTTTTGAAACCGAAAAATATGCAAAAGCAAAGAGTATTTCTATTCAAATGGCAGCCCGTGAATTGCGCTACCAATGGTTTAGTACTTTGGCGGAACAGCATCATTTTGATTATGTGTTAACTGCCCACCATGCAGATGATAATTTGGAGACTTTTTTAATCAACCTTACTCGAGGCACTGGTTTAGAGGGTTTAACAGGAATTCCATCGCAAAATGGTAAAATAATTCGGCCACTGTTGTCCTTTAGCAGAAAGGAAATAACTGATTTTGCAAAAGAACATCAACTGGATTGGCGCGAAGACCAATCTAATGCTGAAACAAAATATCTTAGAAATAAAATTAGACACGATATTATTCCTTTATTAAAAAGCCTAAACCCCAACTTTAAAAATGCTTTCCAACAAACTTTGTCCAATTTACAAGGTAGTCGAGATCTCATCCAAAACCATCTTTTAACTACCTTACCAAAGCTAAGTGAAAAGGAAGGTAATGTGCTTAAAATCAATATTAAAAAGTTACAACAACTTAAAAATACAAAAACCTATTTGTACCATTTATTAAATCCTTACCAATTTACCGATTGGGATGAAATCTACCACTTATTAGAGGCGCAATCAGGAAAGCAAATATTTTCTAAAACGCATAAACTACTAAACAATAGAGGTTATTTATGGCTGGCAAAAATAGAGGATGACAAGGAAAGAGAAGAACGTATTGCAATTGAAAAAGGAGATACTTCCTTTAGCATAGGAAACTTATTTGTAAAAATTTCTTTTGAAAGGAAAGAAAATATTTCTTCTCATATCAATAGCGCGCATTGTATTAGTATTGATAAAAACAAGTTACAGTTTCCATTAATAGTTAGAAAATGGAAAAATGGCGATTACTTTTATCCACTTGGCTTACAGGGAAAAAAAAAGCTAAGTAAATTTTTAAAAGATGAAAAAATCTCTCTAATAGATAAAGAAAATATATACTTACTTTGTTCTCAACAAGATGTGGTTTGGGTAATTGGAAAAAGATTGGATGATCGATTTAAAATATCAGATACTACCAACGAAATCGTAAAATTTGAAATGCAAACATGAAAAAATTATTAGTTTTATTTTGCTTTTATGTAGTAAGCTTATCGGCTCAAAATACCCCTCCTGCAT